>JAEUUD010000411.1:396-672 GCA_016787625.1 Cyclobacteriaceae bacterium | reverse complement strand
ACCGAATGGGCTGACAGAACGTTCCCTTCGCAGTTCCGGCACACGATCGGTGGGCTGGTGAACAGAACGAAATAAGCCACATGAAACGCGTGTTCCCTTTGTTCCTGGCCGCCTTGCTCGGTGGCCTTGCAGCCATCGCCCTTCATGACCGCTTGACCGGGGCAAAAGCACCCGAAATGGTCTCCACGTCCGGTTCCACTGCGGGACCGCAGGATGTGCGCTTCGTGAACCGCCCTGCAGGAGGCGTGGTCTCGGCGATGCCCGATTTCGTGGATG
>JAEUUD010000411.1:0-386 GCA_016787625.1 Cyclobacteriaceae bacterium | reverse complement strand
GTGGTGCACGTGACCACGGAGACCATGGTGCAGCGTGACCCCTTCATGGACTTCTTCTGGGGCTACCGCGCCCCGAACCCACAACCCCAGCGTGGCGCGGGCAGTGGTGTCATCATCTCCAACGATGGCTACATCGTCACCAACAACCATGTGATCGAATCGGCGGACAAGATCCAGGTGCACCTGAACGACCGCCGTCAGCTCACGGCCAAGGTCATCGGACGCGACCCCAGCACGGACATCGCTCTTCTGAAGGTCGACGCCACCGAATTGCCCACACTGAGTTACGGGAATAGCGACGATGTGCGCGTGGGCGAATGGGTATTGGCCGTGGGAAACCCCATGAACCTGACCAGCACCGTAACAGCCGGCATCATTTCGGCCAA
>JAEUUD010000410.1 GCA_016787625.1 Cyclobacteriaceae bacterium | reverse complement strand
AGGTCGCTTCCCACGATGAATGCTCCCATCGACAAGGCGATGGCTCCCACCACCCACTTGGTCATTTTTTCCCTCAACGTACTGATCAGTGCCATAAGTCCTAATGAAGTTTATTCCTTGTCAACTGCTGACAAAAGAGCCGCAAATTTAAACGGTTTGAGGTATTCGGCAAAGGGCGCCGGAAACGCCCCCTGCGGGCCTTCAGAGCGGTATTTTAGTCCTTGTCGGACCCCGGGTTGACTTCCACCCGCACGGTTTCTATGCGGTTGCCCTTGGTAGACTGTATGGTGAAGGTGTAGGGCGGAACCATGACGCTTTCACCCTTTTTGGGAAAGTCTTCGGTATAGCTCAAAATGAGCCCTCCCAGCGTTTCGTAATCGCCCGTGGGGAGGTTCCATTGGTATTGCTCGTTGAGATAGTCCACCTCAAGGCGGGCGCTCATCAGGTAGGTTTTGGCATCCACCTGTTGCTCGATCAGGTCGTCGGCGTCATGCTCGTCTTCAATGTCGCCGAAGATCTCTTCGATCACATCCTCCATGCTGATCAGACCGGCGGTACCCCCGAATTCGTCGACGACGATTGCCAGGCTGCGACGCTCCCGGATCATCTGGACCATCAGGTCGTTGGCCATGGCCGTCTCGGTGACCAGGCTGATGGGCGTGAGGATCTCCTC
>JAEUUD010000040.1 GCA_016787625.1 Cyclobacteriaceae bacterium | reverse complement strand
CAGGTTCACTGATCACAAGGCTGGCGCGGGAAAATCAAGTGAATATTCTTCCTGTCGATTCGGAGCACTCCGCCATCTTCCAGTGCCTGGCGGGTGAATTGCACAACCGTGTTGAGAAAATCATACTGACGGCATCCGGCGGTCCCTTCAGGGGCAAGAAGAAAAATGAATTGAAGGATGTTGATAAGGCTCAGGCCCTTCGTCATCCGAATTGGTCGATGGGTGCAAAGATTACCATCGACTCGGCTACCCTCATGAACAAAGGACTTGAGGTGATTGAGGCAAAGTGGTTGTTTGGCCTGGAGGCAGCGCAAATAGAAGTCCTCGTTCATCCTCAATCCATCATTCACTCCATGGTTCAATTTGAGGACAGTTCTATCAAGGCACAACTTGGTCTTCCTGATATGAGGCTTCCCATACAGTATGCCTTAACGTATCCCAAACGTCATAAATCTGATTTTCCACGCTTTGATTTTACCCGGTATCCCATGCTTACTTTCGAGCCTCCAGATACAGAAACTTTTCGTAATCTTGCGCTCGCTTTTGAGGCATTGGAAAGGGGAGGCAATGCATCCTGTGTGCTGAATGCGGCGAATGAAGTTGCTGTGGATGCGTTTCTCAAGGACAGGTTGAAATTTCTTGAGATCTCGGAGGTCGTGGAACAATGTCTGCTGAAATTGGATTATATAAAGGAACCTCGCTACGAGGATTACGTTGAGACAGATAAACTAACAAGAATTCGGGCACTCGAATTTATCAAGTGAAGATTGTATGAATCAAATTACAAATTGACATGGAGGGTATGATCATGACGGCACAGCTTCTGCTGAGCCTTTCTATATTGATTGTTGTTCATGAGTGGGGACACTTCATTACGGCCAGAACTTTCAATATCAAAGTGGAGAAGTTCTATCTCTTCTTCGACTTTCTGTTCCCCATGGCCAACTTGCTCAATTTCTCTTTGATCAAGTTTAAGAAAGGTGATACAGAGTATGGCATAGGCTGGTTCCCGCTGGGCGGCTATGTGAAAATTGCCGGTATGGTGGATGAAAGCATGGATAAGGAAGCCATGAAGGCGCCGCCACAGGATTGGGAGTTTCGCTCCAAGAAGCCCTGGCAGCGGCTCATTGTCATGCTCGGTGGAATTATCGTCAATGTGATCGTGGGGATCATCATTTTTATTGGCCTCACTTTTTTTATCGGCGATCAGTACATCCCCATGAAATATGTCAACGATCATGGTGGCGTACAGGCCCTTGAAATTGCGGAAGAACTCGGAATCAGGACAGGTGATCAGATTGTTAAGGTCAACGGCAATGATGTCCTCTACTTTGATGACCTGGCTAAACCCAATGTGCTGCTTGCTGAGAACCCCAGTTACACGGTGTTGCGTGATGGCCAACTGGTTGAAATACCGATTCCCACCAATTTCATTGAGCGATTCAATTCGCGCGATGCCATTTCAAAGTTTGTATTGCCGCGATTGCAACCCGTGATATATACCATCAAGGAAGGAACCATCGCCGAAAAAGTCGGATTGCAGAAGGGCGATCGGTTTGTGTCTTTCAATGGTAGCCCCATTGTTTACCATGATGAGATCATCAATGCAGTGAGGGGCTTTAAAGGAGATTCTATCCAGTTCTCCGTTCAGCGCGGCAACGAAGTGATCAATCATAAAGCATCCTACAAGGATCAAACGTCCATCGGATTTTATGTCGAACCCGTGCTGATCCCTGAGTCAGAATTGACGACGATTACTTACACCTTTGGGCAATCGATGTTGCTGGGACCGAAGCGTGCGGTGGATGTCATTTTTGTTCAGCTCAAGGCGTTCAAGAAAATTTTCACTGGAGACATCTCCTTTCGCAAGTCATTGTCAGGACCTGTTGGTATGGCGCAGGCCTACGGCGGCACCTGGGATTGGGAGCGCTTTTGGCGAATGACAGGGCTATTGTCGATGGTGCTGGCTTTCATGAATCTCTTGCCTATTCCCGGACTGGATGGCGGCTATGTGATGTTCCTCCTTTACGAAATGGTGAGCGGAAAGGAACCCAACGAGAAAGTATTTGAGACGGCCCTCAAAATCGGTATGGCCATCCTCCTGGTGCTGATGGTGTTTGTCTTCTACAACGATATTGCCAAGGCCATCACAGGGAATTAAATAAAAAAGAGCTGACCGAGTCAGCTCTTTTTCGTTACATCGTTTCGTTCAATCTACTTCCCTGTTCTGAAATCCAGCGGCGGCTTGCGGTCGCCAATCATGGATTTGTATTTGAATCCCTGACCGACGCGCTGAGCCAGTTCGTCTTTTGCTTTCTGCAGCAGGGATGGATTGGTAAACAAGTCGGCGCCCGTCAGTGCAATGGTCTTGGCAGCATTGATCATGGCCTTCTGGCCGATGCTCATGCCGCCTGTCGACACGGCCTGCCATGAGTGAGCAGGAGCTCCCGGTACCCAGGTGGCAGTTCCCAGCCCAACAGTAGGAACCACCCATGTGATGTCGCCCACATCGGTTGATGCGGGAAAGAATCCACCTGTCTTGAAAGGCTGTACAACCTGAGCCTGTGAAAGATCCGGTGCTTTGGTCAATGATTTCTGAAGTTCTTTGGCGAAGGCAGTTTCCTCTGCCGTGTAAGTGACTCCGCCCACCGTTGTCAGGTTGTTGTACATCACCCTGGCGAGTGTTTCGTTGGGCACGAGGTTATAAGAGCCTGATACCACCTCATACTTTGTCGTAGTTTCTGTTCCTGCTGCTGCGCCTTCTGATGCCTTAACGATTCGATTCCAGATTTCTTCAACGACGCGGGCATCAGGATGGCGTACCATGTATTCCACTTCGGCAAAGTCGGGTACGACGTTGGCAGCCAGGCCGCCTTTGGAGATGATGTAGTGGATGCGGGCATCGGAAGGAACATGCTCACGCATCATATTTACCATAAAGTTCATGGACTCAACGCCATCAAGCGCAGAGCGCCCGGCGTCGGGGGCCGCTGCGGCGTGAGATGATCTTCCATAAAAGCGGAACATGGTCTGCTTGATGGAAAGACAGGACGATGCGCTGGCATCATTGGCCGAGGAGGGATGCCAGTGCATGACCGCATCGACACCATTGAACAGTCCGTCGCGGACCATATACACCTTTGCGCTGCCGCCTTCTTCGGCAGGAGTACCATAAAGCTTGATGGTACCTGCTTTTTTATTCTTGATCAGCCACTCTTTCAATGAGATGGCTGCAGCCGATGATGCGACACCAAACAAGTTGTGTCCGCAGGCATGACCTGCACCACCTTCTATAATGGGTTTCTTGGTAAACATGCTGTCTTGAGACAGGCCGGGCAGCGCATCAAATTCTGCAAGGATACCCAGGGTGGGGCCTCCGGATCCGTAAGAATAGGTTGCGACAAAAGCTGTGGGCATTCCTGAAACGCCAGCCTCAACCGTAAAGCCTGCTTTCTTCAGCAAATCCTGAAGCTCTGCTGTGCTTTTTGTTTCATTGAATCCAAGCTCGGCAAAACCCCAGATGTCGCGAGACACTTTCTTATAGGTTGCGGCATGCTTGTCAATTTCATTGAGGATAAACTGTTTGTCCTTGTCGCCTTTGACTTTGGGATTGATTTCCGTCTGGGCCAGGACAGGTCCCGCTATTGCGGCGAGAAAAAGCACGGTAAGAAAAGTTCTCATGGGTGAAATAAGTTTTAGGTTGGTCCAATATGAGAATAAAATCCTGAATGCGTCAGGGGCTGGCCACAGAAGGTGAAGATCTGTTGCTAGTGGCTTTTAGTGATCTCAAATTCCACGCGGCGGTTGAGCTGCTTGTGTTCGTCAGTTAGCTCCTGGGTTGCCGGCTTGGCACTTCCATACCCAATGGCTTTGATGCGAGTATCATCGATACTAAATCCTTTGACGAGGTATAATTTGATGGCATCAGCGCGAGCTTGCGACAGCCGCAGGTTGGATTCTTCCTTGCCCGCCGAATCGGTATGCCCTGATATCGTGAGGTGCAGATCAGGATGGTCGATGAGAAAATTGGCTAGCTTGTCAAGGTCCTTGTGCATGGCCTCGAGGATGTTGGCTTTGCCATTTTCGAATTCAAGGGACTCAAAGGCGATCTTGCTTTCGATGGGCTCCGCGACCTTGTCGATATTAATTTCACCATCCATAAAAAACAGCTCTTCGATCCGGAAGAATTCATCACCCTGGATGATCAACAGGTAATTGCGCTTGTTGATAAGAAGAAAGTCAAAGGTGCCGTCCTCCCTGAGGAACTTCGGCGCCACCTCAACACCCTGATCCAGATCAATGACCGATACAATGCCTTTCGATGGTTTTCCCGATGTATCCAGAAGAGAGCCACGTAGATGTGCCGTCGCCTCCGGCTTTGCCTCCATGGGAACCACAAAAGAGAAGAGGTCGAGGTTTTTCTTGTCGGCTTCCTCTGAGCGCGCGTAGTAGAGTTCGAGTGACCTGGAGTCAATGGAGAAGTAGTATTCACTCCCGGCTCCATTCACCAGGGGTCCGATGTTTCTCGGTTCACCCCATGTCCGGGCAGTGCGCGACGCTTTGTAAATGTCGAAGTCACCAAAATTGAGCGTGTGACCGTTGGAACTGAAGTATAGAACATTATACGTATGGTGAAAGAATGGACTCACTTCACTGTTGACCGTGTTGATCACGGGTCCTGCATTCATGGCCTTTCCCCATTTTCCTGATTCACTCTTTACAGAAAAGAAAATATCGGAAAGACCAAAGCTGCCGACCCTGTTTGAAGCGAAGAAAAGGGTGTCACCGCTATGCGACAAGGATGGGTGAGAGTCCCATCCGCTGCTGTTGATCGTTTCCCCCATGTTGCGGATGTTGGTCCAGGTGCTGTCAGAAGAACGTTCAGCAATGAACAGGTCACAGTTTCCAAAAGAGTTGGGTGCGTTGCATCTGGAGAAAATGAGAAACTTGCCGTCAAGACTCAGGCAAGCAGATCCTTCGTTGTACGTGGTGTTGACATTGTCAAATCCTTTTGCTGGCATCCAGATGCTGTCAATGCGTTCACTGTAGAAAAGATCCTCGTCAAATGTTCTTTCACCTTGCTGATGTTTGTTTCTCTTGGATGTGAACAGGAGCAGGTTATCAACGTGTCCTATGGTTGGCCCATAGTCTTCTTTGAGTGAGTTGAGGTTGTCGCCCATGTTGACCAGCACGGCATGTGGAGGACGCAGGGTGTCAATTTCTTTTCTGTAAGCAACGAGTTGGTAATAGTACTCGAGCGGCACGTAATACCTTTTCTTGTCGCGTTCAAGGGTGTCGTACTCACGGAACACATCCTCAATGTCTAATCCCTGGCGATGATGCTTGAGTACGAGCTTGTAGAGCAGTACCGATTCGCCCGCAGGACCAAACTTTGCGGAGAGCCTGGCAAGCTCCCAGATCATGGCCGTTTGCTCATGGAAATTCTGAATGCCAAAATTCCCAACGTATCCCTTCAGCGCTTCGTAATATTCCCTGGATGGTTCCTGTTTCTTGAAATTCTCCAGGCGCTTCAAGCCGGAAGCATCAAAATAGAATGATACGCGGTTAATGTTAGGGAAGATAAATATGTCAGACTGGCCGAATGAGGTCAGTGAATCGTTGAGTTGTACTGTTGCTCCAGGTTTGAATTTTTTCTTTGGCCGCTGGCCCTGTGCAGATGAGGCCAAAAGGCACGAAATGAGCACGATAGAGAGGAAAAGAAGACGTTTCACTGGTTGGGAAAAAATTGCGATCACCACCGGAATACATAAAGTTCAAATAAATTTGATTGATAAACAACGCTTTGGCACCCCGATTGAGCATATTGATCGTCGGTCCTGAATGGTAAATCCCGGATCAGCATTGTGTCATATTGACATTCAAAAGACATGTTCAAAGAGCTAGCAATCGCACCCATGGTGCAGGAAGATTCTGAGGAGTTGGTGCAGTTGATCAACCCGGATCAGGAAACTGATCTGAAGCCTGAAGACATTCCGGGCGAACTTCTGATTTTACCCATCAAGAACACCGTGTTGTTTCCCGGGGTTGTCATCCCCATCACGGTCACAAGACAGAAATCAATCCGCCTGATCAAGAAAGCCTATCAGGGCAATCGCATGGTCGGAGTGATCGCACAAAAGAACAAGTTGACGGAGGATCCCGCCATTGAAGATATTTATCGATTCGGTACCGTCGCGCGCATTATCAAAATGCTTGTCCTGCCTGATGGAAATACAACTGTGATCATGCAGGGAAAAAACCGGTTCAGCGTCAAGGAGTTTGTCCAGGAAGATCCTTACCTCACGGCAAATGTTGATTTGATTGTGGAACCTCAGCTGGATCTCAACAGCAAGGAAGTGCAGGCGCTCATCCAATCCCTCAAGGATGCTGCTTCGAAAATTCTGCGCCTCAATCCAGAAATTCCCCAGGAAGCGCAAGTCGCTCTTGATAATATTCAAAGCACCCCTTTCCTGATTCACTTCTTGTCCAGCAACCTCAACGTTGAAGTCAGCGAAAAGCAGAAGATCCTTGAAACATCGAATATCATTGATCGTGGGACGTTGCTTCTTCAGTATATGCTGAAGGAAATTCAAATGCTGGAAATCAAGAACGAGATTCAGAAAAAGGTACACACAGACATTGATCAGCAGCAACGTGACTATTTCCTCCGTCAGCAAATCAAAGTCCTCCAGGATGAATTGGGATATGATGGCCCTGACAAGGAAATCGAAAAACTAAGACTCAGGGGCGCAGCGAAGAAGTGGCCAAAATCTGCTGCGGATCATTTTAACAAGGAACTTGACAAACTCCAGCGGATGAATCCGCAGGCAGCGGAGTTTCCGGTATCCATGAATTACGTTGAGCTCATGCTCGACTTGCCATGGGAAGACTTTACCACAGATGACTTTGATCTCAAGCGTGCCTCAAAGATTCTTGATAAGGATCACTTTGGCCTGGAAAAAGTAAAGAGCAGGATACTCGAGTACCTCGCCGTTCTGAAACTCAAGCAAGACATGAAGGGACCAATCCTTTGTCTGTACGGCCCACCCGGTGTGGGAAAGACTTCGCTTGGTAAATCCATTGCACGATCCCTTCAGCGAAACTATGTAAGGATGTCACTCGGTGGTGTGCACGATGAGGCAGAGATCCGCGGGCACAGGAAAACCTACATCGGCGCAATGCCTGGTAAAATCATCCAGAACATTAAAAAGGCCAAGTCGTCCAACCCGGTTTTTGTGCTTGATGAAATTGACAAGATCCGGAGTGACTTCCGTGGTGATCCGTCTTCGGCATTGCTGGAGGTCCTCGACCCGGAACAAAACAATACCTTCAACGACAATTATCTGGAGGTAGAATATGACCTCTCCAAGGTGTTGTTCATTGCGACAGCCAATTCCCTTGATACCATTCAGCCTGCGTTGCGTGACCGCATGGAGATCATTGAGATCACCGGTTACACGGTGGAAGAAAAACTCCAGATTGCCATCCGCCACCTTGTGCCTAAGCAACTTTTGGAGCACGGGCTTGGTAATTCTTCCATTAAGTTCGCAAAGGCAGCCCTTCTCAAGATCATTGGACATTACACGCGGGAGTCCGGAGTAAGGACGCTGGAAAGAAAAATTGGCTCGGTCGTTCGCAGCATTGCCAAGGCCGTTGCTTTCGACGAAACCACCCCGAAGGAGGTCAACGAAGCATATGTCGTGAAAATCCTTGGGCCGGAAATTTTTGATGAAGAGTTGTATCAGGACAATGAAACAGCCGGTGTGGTCACCGGATTGGCCTGGACACAGGTGGGAGGTGATATCCTGTTTGTCGAATCAAGCGTGAGCAGGGGCAAAGGCCAGCTGACGCTTTCTGGTCAACTTGGCGACGTGATGAAGGAATCAGCAGTGGCAGCGCTTTCATTTCTGAAATCCAATGCCACCACACTCGGCATTGATCATAGGGTATTTCAGCAGTATGATCTTCACGTACACGTGCCAGCGGGCGCAGTCCCTAAGGATGGACCTTCTGCGGGCATTACCATGCTGACTTCCCTGGCGTCTATTTTTACGCAACGTAAAGTGAAAGCCAGGCTCGCCATGACCGGTGAAATAACACTGCGGGGCAAAGTACTTCCTGTGGGAGGCATCAAGGAAAAGGTCCTTGCGGCTAAGCGCAGCGGCATCAAGGAGATTATTCTGAGTGCCAAGAACCGGAAGGACATCGAGGAAATAGAAAAGCACTACCTGAAAGGACTTACTTTTCATTATGTTACCACCGTAGAAGAGGTTTTGAAAATTGCCCTGCTGCGGGACAAAGTGAAACGACCACTCGAATTTGCACTTACCGACGCCAAGGTCGCCTGAGATTTTTCTATTTTTAACTCCCTGCATGGACTCATCCAATTTGACACCCCAACAGATTGTTGCTGAACTCGACAAGTACATCATCGGTCAGGTCGAGGCAAAACGGAATGTGGCGATAGCGTTGCGAAACCGATGGAGAAGGATGAATGCATCACCGGAGATGCAGGCAGAAATTGTCCCTAACAATATCTTGATGATCGGCGCCACAGGCGTGGGTAAAACAGAAATTGCCAGGAGGCTGGCAAAACTAGCCGATGCACCTTTTGTCAAGGTGGAGGCATCGAAGTTCACAGAGGTAGGATATGTGGGCCGTGACGTAGAAAGCATGGTCCGAGACCTGGCAGAGCAGGCTGTCAACATGGTGAAGGCAAGAAAGAAGGAGGAAGTCAAGGAGCGGGCAGCCCAGGTGGTTGAGGAAACAATCCTCGATGCGTTGATTCCGCCGTTGCGTTCCAATGGCGCAAGAACAGAAACGCCCGCCTATGATTCCAACACCACTGAGGTGCCTTCGTCTGATGCGGAGTTAAACGAAAGAACACGAAATCACTTTCGTGAAAAAATCCGCAGGGGTGAACTGGAAGACCGCAAGATTGATATCAGTGTCAAGCAGGGCGGAGGTGGCAACGTGGGCATGATCGGCGCAGGTATGATCGATGAAGTATCGATGATGAACCTGCAGGACATGATCAGCGGGATGATGCCAAAAAAGCCACGCAAGAGGAAGGTGACCATTGGCGAAGCAAGAAAAATCCTTCTTGAGGAGGAATCCGCCAAGCTGATCGACATGGACGAAGTGAAGGAGGAAGCGCTGCACAAGGCCGCTGAAACCGGCATCATTTTTATCGATGAGATCGACAAGATTGTTTCGGGTAGCCAAAAGGGTAGTGGCCCCGATGTCAGCCGGGAAGGTGTTCAGCGCGATTTATTGCCCATCGTTGAGGGAAGTACGGTGAATACCAAGCACGGTGTATTGAAGACAGATCATGTGTTGTTTATTGCTGCCGGCGCTTTTCATGTTTCCAAACCTTCTGACCTGATTCCGGAGCTTCAAGGCCGTTTCCCGATTCGCGTGGAGTTGACAAGCCTGACGAAAGATGATTTTGTGCGTATCCTCAAGGAGCCAAGAAATGCACTCACCAGGCAATACGAAGCCATGCTCGAAGCGGAAGATGTGCACATCCATTTTGCTGATGACGCCATTGATGCCATCGCGCAGGCCGCTTTTGATATCAATAGCGAAGTGGAGAATATCGGCGCGAGAAGGCTTCAAACGGTGATCAGCAGGTTGCTCAATGAGCATCTCTTCGATGTCCCTGACAAAATCGTTTCAGGAACCACCATCCAGGTGACGAAGAAAATGGTGGATGACCGCCTGAAGGGCCTTATGAAGAACAAGGACTTAAGCGAGTACATCCTCTGATGTATGGTGCGTACGGCCTTTGCTGTAATAGCCCTACTGTTTTGCGTTGTGCCTTCGGCACCGGCTCAGCAACGCTACGACTCCACGTACATCAAATCATACAAGGATAAGTTCTTTGCCTGGCCTGTTGCGAAACACCGGGAGTTGACCTTTAGTCTTGAAGACCCTGGAACCAGCGGTAGGGCGATTGAATTCAAGCCCAACAACGCGTATGGCCTCGGTATGGGTGTGTACATGTTTGATCTTGGGTTAGAGTTTGTGTTCGGCATGCCACAAACGCAGGACCGTGAGAATCTGTATGGCACTACGCGCGCCACAGACCTGCAGCTTAACATTCTTAGCCGGAGATGGGGAGGCGACATCGTGTACCAGCGATACAAAGGTTATTACCTGTCAAACCCCGAGCCACCTGTTCAACCAGGGAGTCCCTACCCTCAACGCCCCGACATTGTAACTGAAAACCTGGGGATCAACGGGATCTATGCTTTTAACGCGCACCGATTTTCACTTCGATCTTCTTTCACTTTTGCCGACCGACAATTGAAAAGCGCCGGTGGATTCGTGATTGCCGGTAGTTTTAATTTGTATGAGATGGATGGTGACTCAGCTATTCTGAATCCCTTTTACAAATCATTCCTTGGCCAGACTCAATCATTTAATTCTCTTGATTTCAGAACATATGCGATTGCACCTGGCTATGCTCATAATTTCATTATCAAGGAAAATTTCTTCGCCAGCGTGCTCTTGGCGATCGGGCCGGCTATACAGGATTTTAGGTTTCTCGATACGAATGGTGAATTCCACACCGATACCCGCGTCAATAGCTACTTTGATTTCCGGGCCGCCATTGGCTACAGCAACGATAAGTTTTTTACGGGCATCACATTATCCTCACAGTCGCGTAATGTGGTTTTTGAAGATGTCAGATTCCGAAGTATTTCGACCACGGGCAGAATCCTTTTTGGATGGAGATTTACAGAGTGGGGTTTCCTAAAGCGCAGCGTCTGGGAGTTGTTGCCACCGTGGGGCAAAAAGAAGGAGATTCACTGATTAATCCTTCTTCGGATACTCGAAGAGGAACATCCCTCCGCAGGACCACTTCGCTTCCTTCCATAGATTGATCTTTAGCCGACCGCCCACCACCCCCGCTGTGGGAATGTTTCGGATTCCCTCACCAAGCAGCGCGTTGACAAAGTCGGTAAGCCCTGGATTGTGACCGACGATCATTGCCGTTTCGATGCCTGGATCAAAAGTTCGGATGATATCAAGGATGCGATCGTCGCCGGCATGGTACAATCTGGGATTTTCCACAATGGCGTGGTCAGGGTAGTGGATTGCCTCAGCGATGTACTTTGCTGTGGTGAGCGCCCTGTTGGCAGGACTTGAACAAATAAGATTCGTTTGCACATTCATTTTGTGGAGCCGCTTACCCATTCGGGGAGCATCTTTCTCCCCGCGATCATTCAATGGGCGATCAAAATCATCCAGGTCCGGATCCTCCCAGCTCGACTTGGCATGTCGGATAATGTAGAGTGTTTTCACCAACCAAAATTAGTTTAATGATTGCACACCGTCAGGATAATTCCTGACTCCTTTCAAAACCCGAAAGCCAACGGTTATCTTTGCCGCCATGGGAAGACCGTTGCGCAAGAGAATCAAATACACCGCCATCTATTGGGGGGTGTTGTTCATGATTTTCCTTTCCCGCCTGATGCCCAGGACGTGGTGGCTGAGTTTCTTCGGCTTCCTGGGAAGAATAGCCTACAGCTTTCCAAGTCGGTTCAAAGACCTGGTAATTTACCACCTCGGGTTGGCATATAGTAAAGAGAAAACGACCAGGGAAGTCCTCGACCTCAGCAAGGAGGTGTATATCATGCTGGCAAAGAATGCAGCCGATGTACTTCGTTCGTGGAGTGTTCGCACCAGGGAGCAATTGGAAAAATTCGTTGTCCTTGAGGGAAAGGAGTATGCCGAGCAGGCGAAAGCGAAGGGAAAGGGCATTATTTATTTTACCGGGCACATTGGGGCTTTTGAGTTGATGATTACAACAATGGGCCTTCATGGAATGCCGTTCATGGTGATCGGTACAGCTTTAAAAGATGAGCGGCTCAATGACATTCTTGTCGAGTTTCGTGCCATGCATGGTTCTGAACCCATCGAGCGCGGACGAGAAACTTTCAAACTGATCAAGACATTAAAATCGGGAGGTTCGGTGGGAATGCTGATTGATCAGGATACCAAGGTGAAAAGCCGGTTCGTCAATTTCTTCGGAATGCCGGCTTCTACACCGGTCGGCGCTGCCGTGATGGCAATGAAGACTGGTGCCACGGTAATCCCGGCGCTCATTCACATGGGTGAAGACAAGATGCAGCACATGGTTTTGCTTCCGCCGCTTGAACTCGTCAACACAGGTGATGAAGAGAAAGACATGGTGGCCAATACGCAGATATTCACGACCATTCTCGAAAATCACATCCGTCAGCATCCCGCTCAGTGGGTATGGATGCATGAACGGTGGAAGACCCGGCCTGGAGAGGAGATACAGTAAACGGTAATCAGTGATCAGTAATCAGAACTGTATTCACTGACACATGACAATCAGATTACACATCGACGTTACATCAATTTGTTCCAACGGCTTTCTCATCTACTTTTTAAAGATGAAATAGACAGCTAGCACCAGAAAGACGAAGCCGATGTAATGATTGGTGCGCAGCGATTCATTCTTGAAAAACAATACTGAGAAAATCACGAAGACAACCAGAGTGATCACTTCCTGAATCACCTTGAGTTGGACGAGAGAAAATGGTCCTCCGAATTCACGGAAGCCCATCCTGTTGGCGGGCACCTGCAGGATGTACTCAAACAGAGCTATACCCCAGCTGATGAGGATGATGCTGATCAGGCCCAGGTTCTGACTCCAGCTCATTTCCTTGAACTTCAGATGACCGTACCAGGCGAACGTCATGAAGGCGTTGGAGGCAATGAGGAGGAGGATGGTGATGGTGCCTTTCACTATTTCATTTGTTTGTTGTAGAGAATTCGACTGCGACCGGTCTTAAGATCGTACAGAGAAAGCAAAGTTCCTCTCTCGGAAACATAGGCAATGGATGATCCATCACGACTCCATGCTGCTGAGGTTACGTTTTTGGCAATCTTGACCGGCTTATTGAATGAATCGAATGGCCTCAATTCCAGATTGTCATTGCGTAATAGAAGAAATTGATTGGCTTTGCTTGAAAATTCTACAAATCGAAGGCCATCAGATTTATCCATAATCTGTGTGAAAGTTAAATTTCTTGTGTCGATGGAGAAGATCCCCGCTGACCCATAATAGGGCCTGATCCTGTTAACGAAGACTTTCGAACCATCTTCCGTCCAGCCGCAGGGTTCTGCATTTAAGACCGGAAGTTGTGCCAGTTTTCCACTGACAAACTCATAGCGATATAGGATGTCAATTTGACTTTTTCTTCCTTTTACAATGATTGCTTTTTGATCAGGTGACCATGACAAAGGAAACAAGTTTGATTCTGGATCACCTAGCATCGACATCTCTTTCCCTGTGGACATGTCTACGCTGACAACCTCAGATTTACCTGATCGCATCCTTGCGGCACACAAAGTTTTCAAATCCGGAGAAAGCCGCTCAAAAAAGATGGTAGAATCCGTCCGGGAATTCACAAGATTTGTTTCGACATCGTATCGACCGGTAACGATTCCTGAAAGACTGTAGGTGTACTTGAATTCGAAATGATGATTGTCTGTCCAATACAAATTTGTTACCCGACCGTAAGGAATATGCTTGTTGCCTTTACCCTGTGTTGAAATAAGTAAAATGCCATTGCCTTCAGTGTCTGCCATTAAACGAGCACCAATGGAAACCCAATTGTCATCAGGTGAGAACTGTATCCATGCTTGTTCATTTGAAACGGGATCAGGTCTTTTCGACTTATCGACGTTGCTTAATCCGTAAAGAAAAGTAACAGAATCTGGAACTGACGTTAGCCTCGAACAGGAATCTGGACAAATCCGAACATAAATCCCAAATCGGCAAGTGGCCGAACTGCCATCCATCTTAACCCCGGGTAGCCACAGGTTGGATGGAGAATTATAAGCGGCCATCAACCGTTTTTCAGAACCGAACCCTTTGTATCCCCAGATTAAAGGATTCGTCGTTGTTCCGTCAGGAGCCACTTCGAAAGTGAGAACAGATATAACATCCTCATTCTTCCGGTCAGCACGAGAATAAAGTTCGTAATGAGCTTTAATATTAGCAGCAAACTGATCTATCAATTGCATTTTAGACCCATGTGGCCTACATGGGTACTTCAATTTTTGTCTTTCCCACTTTGTGCCTTCTTTAACCGTATACAGGGAACTGTCTGGTTGTGTGTAGGTGACCTGGGATGTCGAGTAGTTCACTTCGAGGCCAAGTATTCCTGGATAGTCAAAGTACTGCCAAACCCCCGTGCGCTGTCCACCTTGTATCACCCCGGACTCAAGTGGTGTACTTATCATTTGCACATTTTGGCCATCGACAACCTCTAATTGTAGCGTAAGAATCGCAATAAGCCCAATGCGCAAAAGCATGTCACTTCACCAGTTTCTTGTACTTAATCCGATGCGGCTGATCATCACCCAACCGCTTCTTCTTGTTTTCCTCATACTCGCTGAACGTTCCCTCGTACCAGAACACCTGCGAGTCTCCTTCAAAGGCGAGGATGTGTGTACAAACCCGATCAAGGAACCAGCGATCGTGAGAAATAATCACGGCACATCCACCAAAATTATCCAGCGCTTCCTCCAATGCACGAAGGGTATTGACGTCCAGATCGTTGGTTGGCTCATCGAGAAGTAACAGGTTTCCTCCTTGCTTCAATGCGATGGCCAGGTGCGCCCTGTTGCGCATACCGCCTGAGAGTTCTTTCACTTTCTTCTGCTGGTCGGTACCGCTGAAATTAAACTTGCTCACGTAGGCGCGCGAGTTCATCTCCTTGCCGCCAAGCAGGATCAGATCATTGCCGCCTGTAATGGCCTGGAAGACGGTGTCCTCGGGTTTTAGGTCATCATGTTCCTGATCCACATAGGCGATCTTCACTGTCTCACCGACGGAGAACGTACCTGCATCGGGCTGTTCCTTACCCGTGATCATTTTAAATAGGGTGGTCTTTCCGGCGCCGTTGGGTCCGATGATGCCGACAATGCCTGCGGGTGGTAAGGAGAAAGTCAGGTTTTCATAAAGGAGTTTGTCGCCGTAGCCTTTTGATACTCCGCTAGCTTCAATCACCTTGTTGCCAAGACGCGGCCCTGGCGGGATATACATTTCCAGTTTCTCTTCGCCTTCTCGTCCTTCGGCGCCCAATAGTTTTTCGTAGGCACTCAACCGCGCCTTTCCCTTGGCATGCCGTCCTTTCGGACTCATCCGAACCCATTCAAGTTCGCGCTCCAGCGCTTTCTGTCGCTTGGATTCGGTCTTCTCTTCCTGCTTGAGACGTTTCTGTTTCTGATCCAGCCATGATGAGTAGTTGCCCTTCCAGGGAATTCCCTCACCACGATCAAGCTCAAGGATCCAGCCTGCGACGTTGTCAAGAAAGTAACGGTCGTGTGTGACGGCGATGATGGTTCCTTTGTACTGACGAAGGTGCTCTTCAAGCCAATGCACAGACTCTGCGTCGAGGTGGTTGGTGGGCTCGTCGAGAAGCAACACATCCGGTTCCTGAAGCAGCAGGCGGCAAAGGGCAATCCTTCTTTTTTCGCCACCTGAAAGATATTCTACTTTGGCATCCGGCGGAGGACACCGCAGGGCATCCATGGCGCGTTCCAGTTTATGGTCGAGGTCCCACGCGCCGATGGTGTCCAGTTTCTCCTGTATTTCACCCTGCTTCGCGATTAGCTTTTCCATCTTGTCAGGATTTTCCATGACTTCAGGATCGGCAAATTTTTCATTGATAGCCTCGAACTCTTTGAGCAGATCGACGGTGGCCTTTACGCCCTCTTCAACGATCTCTTTAACTGTCTTGCTTTTGTCAAGCTGGGGTTCCTGTTCGAGCATACCGACGGTGAACGTCAGATCGGAAACCACTTCACCCTGAAACTCTTTGTCGATGCCGGCGATGATGCGCAGGAGGGATGATTTACCTGACCCATTCAGACCCAGCACGCCGATCTTGGCGCCGTAAAAGAATGACAAATAGATATTCTTGAGGACCTGTTTTCCGGGTGGGTAAATCTTGTTTACCCCGGTCATGGAAAAGATAATTTTTTCGTCGGCCATGGATGAAATGATGCGGTTTTACGGCAAATATGCTGGTTTTAGTTTAGAGTCCAACGGCCATGACAGGGCAAATTCAAGGCTATCCGGCGGTTCCATTTTATTGACCTGAACTATGACCGTTGCACCTATTGACTATGGTCTATTTAATTCTATTTTTGCGGGAATTTTACACGCGACTATGTACTGGACATTGGAATTGGCCTCCTACCTCGAAGATGCACCCTGGCCGGCGACAAAGGATGAGTTGATCGACTTCTCTATCCGCTCTGGTGCACCGCTGGAAGTAGTAGAAAACCTGCAGGAACTGGAGGACGACGGACAACCGTACGAGAGCATTGAAGAGATCTGGCCTGACTATCCAACCAAAGAGGATTTCTTCTTCAATGAAGATGAATACTAGTGCAATGATGCATTGAAAACACAGATGGACGGAATCCATCTGTGAAATTTCACAACGCTACTTCCTTGATCCCAGCAGTGCTTCTGCTACAATCAAATCTTCTGCCGTCGTTATTTTGATATTCTCGTAGCTTCCTTCAAACAGGGAAATGGTATGCCCTGACCGCTCAGCAACACTGGCGTCATCCGTAAGGTCCGGTGTCTCCTGAATCTCGTATGCCCGCTGAATGAGATCGAGATCAAAAGTCTGTGGTGTTTGGATGAGTCGGAAGGATGAACGATCCATGGCTCTCGTTGTATCCTGATCGGTCATGCGAATGGATTCCTTGAGCCGGACGGCGGCCACGGCCGTTTTATGAACGGCTGCAAGCCTGAACGACGCGCCAATGATATCTGTGCTGACGAGTGGACGCACGCCGTCGTGTATAGCCACCAATCCATCTCCGGATAATCTCCCGAGCCCTCGCCTGACGGATTGAAACCTTGTTTGTCCCCCCGTTTGAACGACTACCTTTCCTGAAATGGGATGTTTGGCAACCAGGCCTTCCCATTTTTTTAATTCATCTTCAGGAAGGACGAGCACTACAGAAAGATCCGGTGAATACCTGAAGAAAGCCTCCAGTGTGTGCATCAGCACGGGCTTGCCGTGGAGTGTAAGGAACTGCTTTGGCAGGGAACTCCTGATTCTGGTTCCTTTGCCGCCGGCAACAATGAGCGCATGTTCTTTCCTGGCCACGTTGGTTTTTTCTGGAAGGGGTAAAACTAAATAGATTTTAGAGAATCACAGGTTGTCCCAAATCAAAGGCAAATTGATTACATTGAATCCATGTACAGGATCGTGCTTCTCCTTCTCAATGCGGTCGCGTTCGGATTCCTCATTCATCGGCTGCTGAAGATTTACCAATGGACGCCTTCAGGTCCAAAGAAGAATGTCGTAATGGCTGCGGGAATTATTCTCCTGCTTCTTCCCGCCACGATGATCTTTGGCTTCATCAAGCCCACGCCGGTCTATATGATCGTGTATCCGATCGGCATTGGCCTTTTTGTCTACCTCTTTCGACTTCAGGACTGAAGCCTAGAGAATCAACATCGCATCACCGTAAGTAAGGAATTTGTATTTCTCCTTCTTGGCCGTCTGGTAAGCTTGCATGATCAAGTCGAAGCCGCCAAATGCGCAAGCCATCATCAACAGTGTTGATTCAGGCTGGTGAAAGTTGGTGACGAGCCCACTGCAGATTTTGAAGTCGTATGGAGGGAAAATGAACTTGTCCGTCCATCCTTCCCTTTCTTTCAGTCGATTGTTTGCTGAAACAGCTGTCTCCAAAGAACGCATGGTGGTCGTGCCAATGGCGCAGACCTTATTTTTTTCATCAAGTGCCTTATTGACAATTTTCACGGCATCCGGACCGACAATAAAGTTCTCAGAGTCCATCTTGTGCTTGGTGAGATCCTCCACATCAACAGCCCTGAAAGTACCCAGGCCAATATGCAGCGTGACGTACGTCATATCAATACCTTTTAGCTGCATGCGCTTCATGAGCTGCTTGGTGAAGTGCAATCCGGCAGTAGGAGCAGAAACGGCGCCCTTTTTCTTGGCGTAAATGGTCTGAAAGCGCTCCTTATCCGCTGGCTCAATTTTGCGCCGGATATATTTCGGAAGGGGCGTTTCTCCCAGGGTCTCAACAATTTTGTCGAAGGCTTCAGAGTCACCGTCAAACAAGAACCTGATGGTTCGGCCTCTTGATGTTGTATTGTCAATCACTTCAGCGACGAGGTCGCCGTCTCCGAAATAAAGTTTATTGCCTACGCGGATTTTTCTGGCTGGATCAACCAATACATCCCACAGGTGCATTTCGGCGTTGAGTTCACGCAGCAGGAATACTTCAATTTTTGCGCCGGTCTTTTCCTTCCGTCCGTAAAGCCTTGCCGGAAACACGAGGGTGTCATTTCCAACAAACACATCACCTTCTCCGAAGTAATTCACAATGTCTTTGAAAACCTTGTGTTCAATCTTTCCTGTGTCCTTGTGGACGACCATCAGACGGGCGTCATCGCGGTTGTCGGAAGGATGAAGGGCAATGAGGTTGTTGGGCAAGTCAAACTTGAATTCGGATAACTTCATGATCAGAATAGGGTTTAGGAACTGAATGGATGGGGTCCGGGGACAAAAGAATAGAGGTGACCAGACCGGATGTTCATAAGCTTACGGGCTTTGGCCCTCTCACGGATTGGGCCGACATTTTAATGAGGCTGCAAAAATAGGAATTTGTTTTAATTGGCCGATTTTACAACCGAAATGAATTAATTCGCGTTTATTTGCCCATGCTCGTCTTACGCCTTATCGCAGAGAGTTTTGCCTTCGCCTGGAAGGCGCTGAAATCGAATGTACTGAGGACCATTCTGTCCCTTCTGGGGGTCACCGTAGGCATTTTCGCCATTATCGCCGTTTTTACGCTGGTTGACTCGCTGGAAAAGAACATCAAGGAGAGCTTCAATTTCCTTGGAACAGGGACCATTTATGTGATGCAAATGCCCTGGGAATCCGGCGGACCGGAATACAAGTGGTGGGAATATTTCCGCCGACCCAAACCGACCGTAGCGGAATTCAGATTCCTTAAAGCAACCCTGAGAAACAAGACGGCCATCTCTATCCATGCAGCCCGCGGCGGTGTCACCATCAAGCGAGGCAGCAGCAGCATCGGCGACATCGGCCTTCGTGGTACAGGAGACGGATATTCAGACATTCAGGAAATCAACGTGGAAAGCGGCCGTTACTTCACCATCGATGAAGTGAATAATGGCAGAAGTGTAGCCGTGATGGGTTACGAGGTAGCACAAGCCCTCTTTCCCAACAGCAGCCCCATCGGACTCACGATCAAGATCAAGGACCTTAGCTATAAAGTAGTTGGGGTACTCAAACGCGAAGGACAGAGCTTTATTGGCATTCGCAGCAATGATTACTCGGTGCTTGTTCCTTATAATTCCTTCCGTAAACTCTATCAAACCGGCACAGGTAACTGGAGAGAAGTGGAGTCGACCATCAGCATCAAAGGCTCGGAGTTGGATCTTGGACTAGTGGAGTTGGAAAGTGAAGTGCGTGGACTCATGCGCGGCAGGAGAGGCTTGAGGCCTAATGAAAAGGATAGCTTTGCCCTCAATCGTCCTGAGATGATTGCCAACGCCATCAGCGGGTTGTTTGATGTGGTGGGCATCGCCGGATGGATCATCGGTGGTTTCTCCATACTCGTGGGTGGATTTGGAATCGCCAACATCATGTTTGTTTCTGTTAAGGAGAGAACATCAATCATCGGCCTTCAAAAGTCACTTGGGGCAAAAAACTACTTTATTCTTTTTCAGTTCCTTTTTGAAGCTGTCTTTCTCAGCCTCATCGGAGGTCTTGCGGGAATATTCCTGGTCTTCCTTCTCACCCTGGCACCGTTCGGCAGCCTGGAGGTGGCACTGAGCGCCAAGAACATTGTCCTGGGCCTCGGGGTATCATCGGTCATCGGACTCATTGCGGGAATTGTTCCTGCCGCTGTAGCCGCAAGAATGGACCCCGTTATCGCTATCAGGGCCAACTGATTACCTGACATACAATTTTGATAAAAGGTCACGAACTCCTCGTGGCCTTTTCTATTTTTAACACCTCGATCGTTCAACCTCAAAAACACTTTGCCATGAAAATGTTTGTACCAGTTATCCTGCTATTTTTTTCCGTTTCATCGCTGGCACAAAAAACTCTGCCGAAGTGGGATGTTGCCAACCCAACAGGACAATGGAATTATAAGGAAGTCCCTCTGTCCACCGATGAGGGTACATGGATGAACCTCGACGTAAGCCCGGATGGCAAACAGATTGTTTTTGACTTGCTCGGTGACATTTACATCATGCCGGTGACAGGAGGCGAAGCGAAGGTGCTGCGAACCGGTGTGCCGTTTGAAATCCAACCCCGGTTCAGTCCCAATGGAAAGTTCATCGCGTTTACCAGCGACGCCGGCGGCGGTGATAATATCTGGGTAATGAAAACCGACGGCACAGAGCCGCGGCAAGTCACCAAAGAAGACTTTCGGTTGTTGAGCAGCCCGGCCTGGACACCCGATGGAAATTACCTGATTGCCAGAAAGCACTTCACATCACAACGCTCGCTGGGTGCGGGAGAAATGTGGATGTATCACGTTGCCGGTGGCAGCGGAACGCAAATAACCAAAAGGAAAAACGATCAACAGGATGTCAACGAGCCCATCGTTTCACCTGATGGCCGTTACCTCTACTTCTGCGAAGACATGTATCCCGGAGGATTCTTTCAATACAACAAGAACCCCAACGATGAGATTTATGTCACGCGTAGGTATGACCTC
>JAEUUD010000409.1 GCA_016787625.1 Cyclobacteriaceae bacterium | reverse complement strand
ATTGATAGGCATTGCCATGCTTATTGGAGTACCGGTAAGTTATTTTGCCGGGCAAGCATTTTTGGAAGGCTTTGCTTACAGGATTCAAATCTCGCCCGCAATGGTAATAATGGCAATTCTATTGATTGTCGGTGTAGGCTTAGTAATTGTTTGGTCTCAGACCATAAAAGTCGCCACCTCCAACCCTACGAAGTGGCTTAGAAATGAATAAAAGGCCTTTTTTTCAAAAATTTTTATAAAAACTACAAATAGAATCAAAATACTGTAACTATTTTAACTGCAATTACGAATAATATAAATACTCATTTAATCTGATTCCGAGACGGTTTAAACAATTATGTAAATCTTAAATAAGATAGGGAATGATCTGCAATGAAACGTCACCACAAACCTATGCCAGGATTGGCGGTATATTGTATCTCCTGATTATCGTGCTAGGCATCTTTTATGAAATGATCGTAAGAGATAGCATCCTGGTTCCCGGAGATTCCATGGCTACTATGGCCAGCCTTAAGCAAAATGAATTTTTGTGGCGACTTGGTATCATTGCTGAGTTTATGTCTTCCATTATTAGCATTGGACTTGTCCTCATCATGTATCGGCTTACCCAACTGGTTAACAAAGACCTGGCGATGTTGGCTGCTTTCTTTAACCTGGCAGGTGTCACTATTCAGACC
>JAEUUD010000408.1 GCA_016787625.1 Cyclobacteriaceae bacterium | reverse complement strand
ACATTCAAATAGCATGATGCTCTATTACGCGATATTTCTTGGATTCAAGAGGGCCGCTGAGATTAACTACAAGGGTATATCCAACTACATGGGTTCTGTTACTTTTTCACTTTTCCTTTCTTGTAACGCAATGGTGCTTGTACAGTGGATATTGCCTTTACAATTTAGGGAGTTAGGTGCATTGGGGTACGTTACATTTATTTATCTGCCATTGCTCGTCGTGAACCTGATCATGTTTGTTTTTGATAATCATATAGAGGCGACATATGCGAAAAGGGGTTCTTTCCTAATAAGAAACAACGGTTGGGTTTGTGCTGGGTATGTTGTAGTTACAGTTTTATTGTTAGTTTTTGCGAAGGTCTCTTAAAGTTCGGGCGTTTGGTAATGCCTAATTTACTAAGGGTAACCAAAAGAAAAGTCAAGGCAAGCAAGATGCTTCCCCGCACAGGGCACGGAGAGAATCATCCAAGTGCATTATCTTTATGGATGAGCGCTGGGGGTTCCCCCTTCAGGGGGAAAGGGGGCAGCGGGATGGCCAGACTTGGAGCGGATAGCCCGGCCCGTCTGCTCTAGCCTAGAGAAGTCACCAGGATGGTTGCCTCAAGGTATCAGGAAAAGCCTTGTTTCCAGTGGAGTAGCAGAGATTTCTTTACCTTTGCAAAACCCCCTACCGCTTGGTCAGGAAG
>JAEUUD010000407.1 GCA_016787625.1 Cyclobacteriaceae bacterium | reverse complement strand
GCATCATCACCGCTGTCTATCAGGTGTTTCTCAATGTTGTGGAATTCGGAATGGGCATGCAGGAAGGTGTTGACGCCCGTCGTGTGCACAGCCAATGGCTGCCAGATGCCATCTTTCCTGAAGTAGGATCAATAACATCTTCCGATAGCCTGGAATTGGTCAAGATGGGTCACCTGATTCAACCCCTCAGTGTTCTGGGTACCCGCGGTATTGGCCGGGTAGACGCCATCCTCGTACGACCCGACGGTAAACTTGAAGGTGGCGCTGACCATACGCGCGGTGACAATATGGCTAAGGGATATTAGGTGATGAGATGATTAGCTGATTTGAAAATTTGATAATTTGAAAATTGGTTGTCTAGTCTTTGACAATCGTAAACTCCACCCTTCTGTTCAAGCGCCTGGTCTCTTCAGACTTATTGTCGGCGATGGGTTTTGAACCACCAAAGCCCTTGCCCGTGACCCGCTTACCATTGATGCCTTTGGATACCAGGTAAGACTTTACCCGTTCTACACGCCGTTGTGACAATCGCTGGTTATGCGCAGGGTCTCCGCGATTGTCTGTATGACCCGACAGGAGTATCTCAACTTTTGGATTGACCTTGAGAAAGGAGACCACCAGGTCAAGTTCGTCGTATGATTCGGTCAGCAATGTATACGTGCTTTGCTGGAAGAGGACACTCTTCAAA
>JAEUUD010000406.1 GCA_016787625.1 Cyclobacteriaceae bacterium | reverse complement strand
GTCTTTTTTGTTGGAGTAGGAAAAGACGTTGAAAACGGTGAGGGCCGTTTTGTTTTTCCTGAGCATGGCGGCAAAATCGGCCGGGGTGACGAGGTTTTTTTTGTCTTCGGCGGTCGCTTTTTTGGCGGCTACCTTCACACCTTCCTCGTTCAGCTTCATGGCAGCCTTCAGGTATTTTTTCAGCACGCTGTCTTTGGGCAGGTCTTTGAGGCTGCTGATCTTGCCGAGTTGCCCCATGGCGGCTTTCTCGGCCAGTTGCAGAATGTTGTCGGGATCGGGCATCAGAGATGCCTTCCAGAAGCCGAAGGAGCAGTGCTGTTTGAATGCGGCCATGTTGCACATGGTGCTGCCCTTGTAGTCGAAATTGGGAAAGCTCCATTTCCATGTTTCTTCTACATCGGGGCATGTGGCATGAATGAGCTCGCGCAAGTGCCTGAGGATGGGCTGCGCGAACGGGGCGCTTTTTTCAATATACGCATCAATGCGAGGATCGTAGGTGCTCATATATATCCGATTTTGGGTGACTGTTAGTTTGCGACAACGTTCACCACTTTTTCTGCCGGTGCGGTGAGGTGCCCGATAGGTGTGGTGAAACTTGAGTAGCCGGTATTGACGAGTATGTCGCAGACCTGCTGCACCGCGTCGGGGCGAACTGCAACCAGAAGACCACCATTGGTCTGAGGGTCGGGCAGG
>JAEUUD010000405.1 GCA_016787625.1 Cyclobacteriaceae bacterium | reverse complement strand
GTTGATGATAAAGTCGGGTGATGAGCTTGCACTGCCGCTGAACTTTGACTTTAGTTCTTCTTCACTGAGAAGCAA
The DNA here is from genome assembly GCA_016787625.1 of Cyclobacteriaceae bacterium. Taxonomy (GTDB): domain Bacteria; phylum Bacteroidota; class Bacteroidia; order Cytophagales; family Cyclobacteriaceae; genus ELB16-189. The sequence continues at coordinate 618 of JAEUUD010000405.1, read as the reverse complement.
AAAATAATTCAAGGAGTCTTCAGATGCGAGTTCCTTCTTAGGCTCAAACCCATCCAGCTGGTCAAACGCAAGCATCGCAGGAGCAAGGGTGGTTGCCAACGTACTGTCGATAGCGGTAGAATCAGTGGTCAGGGTGCTGTCGGTGTCTTTTGTGCTGGTACCGCATGCCGACAGGATCAGGAGACCAGTGAAAATGATGAGTATCGATTTCATTTTTTTTGTTATTCGTTTTTTTGCTGACATACCACTCACCGATTACCGACCCACCGATTACCGACTACCGACCTACCGATTACCGACTACCGACCTACCGATTACTGACCTACCCTTTCCTGCCCGTTTTCAGTTTCGTCCTCGTTTCCCGCACAGCAATTTTTGGTAGTGTAGCCTCATTCAAATCTACGTACTTTTTGATTGCCGCCCCATGATGAATGACGCCGCAACGCAGGACCCATGAAACAGCCTTGGTGATAATGATTTCCTTTTCGCTTTTCAGTTTATCGATATTCTTAAGAGCTGCCTCCAGGAGTTCTTTTTTCGGATTTTTCCTTAGTGGAGAACAAAAGAACACCAGGCTTGCTCTTCGCTTGTTGATATTGGGACTTTTTGAAAAGGATA
>JAEUUD010000404.1 GCA_016787625.1 Cyclobacteriaceae bacterium | reverse complement strand
GGAACGGCCAACTCCAACTCGAACAAATCGCCGTCTTTTCGGAGATTGGCAGGCGGCGTACTCTGTTGGTATGGAATATCGAAGGAACTGCGACCGAGAAAATGATTAGAATCTACCACTGGATGAAACTCTTCGCCGAAGCGTTCAAAAGCGTGGTTTTTGATCTCTGCTCTCCACATGGAACGTACGTTTTGTTTGTACGCGTAATATACAGATATGGAGCGCGTCGGCGGGGTGCGGTTTGTCAGTGAGGCGGGGTGATTTTTATCAATAGAAGCAGTGTGCCGCCCAAGCTACAACTCCTTTCGCAGGCGCGCCACGGGAATGTTCAGTTGCTCGCGGTACTTGGCCACAGTGCGGCGGGCTATGTTGTAGCCTTTTTCGGTGAGCAGTTCGGTGAGTTTTTCGTCCGAAAGGGGTTTGCGTTTGCTTTCGGCAGAGATGAGGTCGGAGAGGATTTTTTTAACCTCCAGTGTAGAAACCTCCTCGCCTTCGCTCGTTTGCAGCGACTCTGAAAAGAAGTCTTTCAGGCGGCGCGTGCCGAATTCCGTTTGCACAAACTTGCTGTTCACTACCCTGGAAATGGTCGAAATGTCCAACCCGGTAATATCGGCTACGTCCTTCAGGATCATGGGGCGCAATTTGCGGTCGTCGCCCGTCAGAAAGTAGTCGTATTGATACTGCATCATGGCGTA
>JAEUUD010000403.1 GCA_016787625.1 Cyclobacteriaceae bacterium | reverse complement strand
CTGCTGAAATAATTCCGATTGGTCACTCAGAATTTTTTCAAGTCGCTCTACCTCCTGATGAAGCGCTGCCGGGTCTATTTCATTTTCTGCAAGTTGTTGCGAACTCATAGAAATAGCAAGTGTTAGCTGCTCCTTTTTCTGAAGCCATGTATTATATTGATTTTTCAAGTCCTCGTCCGTACTATTCATGATCCGCTCACGAATCTTGATCGATGAACTCAATAACAAGGCCTTGGTGAGTAACTGGTAGTTGTAAACTTTTCCTGCCAGATCCTTAAAGTCATCCAGGTTGCCAAAGGCAAGGGTATTGTAAAATTCAAAGTCACCCTTGATCGTGTTCCAGTATTTTGCCTTCTGGCGCTCACTCAATGCCGGGAAGAAATCTTTAATAAACTGTTCATAGTTACCCAGAGCTTCTTCAATATTCTTTTTGGCCTCCTTGTAATTTTTCTGCATGTAATAAACCTTCGCCAGTTTCGATAAGACTTTTACATACTCTGGGTGATTCTTATTGAAGTTATCGAGATAGATTTTTCTTGCCTGGTTATAAAACTCTTCCGCCTTCTTATAATTCTTTTGTTGGTAGTAAACATCGCCCGTAAGCGTAAATATGCTCGCTGCGTTGATGCTGTTTTTCTTACCGGTTTTGGCGCGCCAGATTTGTTCAGCTACGGTTAATGAATTAAAGGCAATGTC
>JAEUUD010000402.1:389-698 GCA_016787625.1 Cyclobacteriaceae bacterium | reverse complement strand
CAACATGCTGTTCAGCGATCTGGAAGCGCGCAACCTGCGGGCCTATCTGGAAGCCGGGGGCTTTTTGATCCTCAACGACGATTTTGGCCTCGATCCTTTTGTGCGTCCGGCTATGAAAAAGGTATTTCCCGAACTGGATTTTGTGGAGCTGCCGTTCAGCCACCCGATTTACCACCAGAAGTACAATTTTAACAACGGCCTGCCCAAAATACACGAACACGACGGCAAGCCGCCACAGGGCTTTGGCCTGATCTGGCAGGGGCGTCTCGTTTGTTTTTACGACTTTGAAACCGACCTCGGCGACGGCTG
>JAEUUD010000402.1:0-379 GCA_016787625.1 Cyclobacteriaceae bacterium | reverse complement strand
CATCGTACAGTTTGTCTTTACCCAGTAATAGTATTCAATCTCACGAATATCCAAAACTCGGCTACCCTCAAATTTTGAATTTTCGAGGGCGATCACCCTCCTTTTCACCAATACCCAATACCCAATACCCAATACCCAACACCCAACACCCAACTCCCAGTATCCGTATGCAGATACTTCTCCTCGGCTCCGGCGGCCGCGAACATGCGCTGGCCTGGAAACTGGCGCAAAGCAAGCGCTGTACCCAACTGTTTATCGCCCCCGGCAACGCCGGCACGCCTGCCCATGGCCAAAACGTGGCGCTCAATCCGCTTGATTTCGATGCCGTGGGCCGCTTTGTGCTCGACAATCAGATCGATATGGTCGTGGTGGGACCGGA
>JAEUUD010000401.1 GCA_016787625.1 Cyclobacteriaceae bacterium | reverse complement strand
CAGTGCCCTGAAAGGTTCCATGGAGATGTTGATTGAGGCATCCATGATCATGAGCAAACCACCGCCGATAAACATAGGTGCTATAAAGGTGGCCAGATGCGGTGCATTCGGCATCAGAATCAACGCAATGCTTGTCAGAAAGGCTCCAACCAGAAAATATGGCCGTCTGCGGCCGAATCGGTTCCAGGTGCGGTCACTCATGTACCCGATAATCGGCTGAATGATCATTCCGGTTATCGGAGCTACCAGCCAGAACCAGCTAAGGTGGTGTACGTCAGCGCCAAAGGTTAAAAGAATTCTGGATGCATTCCCATTCTGAAGTGCAAACCCAAACTGAATTCCCATAAATCCGAAACTCATGTTCCAGATCTGCCAGAAGCTTAAGCGGGGCTTTTTTGTCATAAATCATGATTTATTAGGTGGCGTTAAAAATAATCAAAAACTCCTTCTTCTGCAATTAATAAGCATTGCCTGAAAAATTACAATAAATTCATCCGGACCATTGATTCAGCGCGATCTTTTATTATTTTTGCCATTCAATGTAGTTGCTCAGTCGGTAGCCCCGCAGTTGCAGAGTCCCAGGCTGAGGGACGTTTTTTAATAACTTGGAAGTTGCTCAGTCGGTAGTCCCGCTGTTGCGGGGTCCCAATCTGAGGGACGTTCTTTAATAACGCGGAAGTAGCTCAGTCGGTAGAGCATCAGC
>JAEUUD010000400.1 GCA_016787625.1 Cyclobacteriaceae bacterium | reverse complement strand
TATGGGTAGTTTATCAGCGGATAGCACGAATCTCATGGAAAGAGGTTCCGGTAACGTAAAAAGGGCCGGATGGTTAACACCATCCAGCCCTTTTAAAATTTATACCCCGAATTGAATTATCCTAATGCTACGCGCTTGAATTCGGTAACCGTTACATCACCGGACTTTTTCAGGTAATCACCTACAGTCATGCCGCCGTCTTTAACGAAAGCCTGTGCAGTAAGGGTATTTTCCTTGAAGAAAGCGCCCAGTTTACCTGCAGCGATCTTTTCGATCATCTCTGAAGGCTTACCAGCCATTTTCGGATCAGCAGCTACCTGCTCGGTGATGATTGCTTTCTCCCGTGCTACTACATCAGCAGGAACTGCATCAGCATCAATAGCTACCGGGTTCATGGCTGCAATCTGCATAGCCACATCCTTGCCAGCTTCAGCTGCTTCCTTATTCATACCTACCAGCACACCCATACGGTTTGCACCGTGGATATAAGAGGCAACATAAGCCGCATCAACACGCTCGAATTTGGAAATACCGATTTTCTCACCGATAGAAGCAAGCTTATCGTTCACCAGATCAGCAATTTTCTGACCATTGATCGCTACTTCATTCAGCTCTTCCGCTGATTTCACATTATTCTCAATAGCGGCATCCATAATGCTTTGCGCAAATGCAACGAAATCAGCATTCTTACTTACGAAGTCAG
>JAEUUD010000003.1 GCA_016787625.1 Cyclobacteriaceae bacterium | reverse complement strand
AGAAGTAATAGACCCCCGGGCTTGCTGGCAGGCTATCAAATTCTTTTTTCGACAAGTTAGGCGGCAGTGTCGCTTCTCCAGAGTTTCGCTTCAACGCTTTGGTGATGACGCCTTTGTCGTCGCGCTTAAGAAGCAAATCAAAAATGCGAGCGGTGGCATCTGCGTCGCCACCTGCGCGGTGTCTATCCTGAATAGATATCCCGAGACTTTCTGCGAGTCGACCCAGACTGTAGGAATCAAGGCCTGGAATAATTTTGCGGCTCAACTTTACCGTACAGAGTTTCTTCGATGACCATTGGATTCCGGCTTCATCAAGTTCCTTCTTCAAAAAACTATAGTCGAAGTGGGCGTTGTGCGCCACAAATATTTTTTCCTTCAGTTGTTGAAAAATTTCACCTGCGATCTCAGCGAAAGTCGGTGCTTCCATCACCATGTCGTTGGTGATTCCGGTGAGTCCTGTGATGAACAAGGGGACTCTCCTGCCGGGATTGATCAGGCTTTGAAACCTTCCTGTCACCTGCATGCCATCATGATGGATGATGGCAATCTCTGTCATGCGATGATTGTCCGCATAACCTCCCGTCGTTTCAATGTCAACAATGGCGTACACACTACGAAATTAGTCATGCAACAGAAGGTTAAAAAGTTACTTTTTCGAGCTTTCCTTTCGTCCTTTTGAGGATATTCACATCATCTAAACAACCACGTATGAACCTGATCGTCCGTTTTCTCCTGTCTGGAGTTGCTGTTATGCTAACGGCCTACCTGTTGCCAGGCGTGCACGTGGCTGATTACTGGGCTGCCTTGCTTGTGGCTGTACTCGTTTCTGTTTCCAACCTCGTCATAAGGCCCGTGTTGGTCCTCTTGACGATCCCAATCACCATCCTAACCCTGGGGCTTTTTCTGCTGGTCATCAATGCTGCAATGATATTGCTGGTCGACTACTTTGTTGATGGGTTCCATGTCGACGGATTCTGGTGGGCCCTTGCTTTCAGCCTCATACTATCTGTTTTCAACAGTCTTTTTGGTGATATGACCAAGGAGAAGGAATGATCCTTCCCTTTGCCATCCATCACTTTTGGCGCTCAGATTTTGCGCTGCCGTGACTATTTTTCGCGATTAACCCCTTGTCCAATGAAGAAAATCCTGGTCTTCCTTCTCTGTGCTGCTGCATCGCATGCCCAAACACCAACCCTGACGGTCGAAATGATCATGCGCGACCCAAAGTGGATCGGTGTGGCGCCAACCAATCCATTCTGGAGTGAGGATGGCAAACAGCTATACTTCAACTGGAATCCTGACAAGGCAGCTGGAGATTCCCTTTACACCATTTCGCTTACCAGCCGGGTTCCTCAAAAGGTTTCTCCTGCGGTACGAAGGTCCCTTCCGGCAAGAACAGGATCATATAATCGTGCGCGTACCAAAAAATTGTATGAGAGAGCTGGGGATCTCTTCTTGCTCGACATCACCAGCGGAAAGACAACGCAAATCACCAACACCATCGAACGGGAATTCAACCCATCTTTTTCAAATGACGAAACCCGCATCAGTTTTGTCGCTGCCGGCAATCTCTTTGAATGGGAATCTGTTTCCGGACAGTTTATACAACTCACCGACTTCCGCAAAGGCACACGGAGAGCGGACCCAAAAATGAGTGATCAAGAAAAATGGCTCAAAGCTGATCAGCTGGCTTACTTCGATATTCTGCGAAGCCGAAATGCAAACCGCAAAGCCGGAGACAAAATTCAGAAAGCCGACCGCGCCAAAAGGCCAAAGGAAATCTATGTTGATGATAAAAACGTGGATCAAATCCAGAGAAGTCCAGACGGAAAATTTATCACATATCGTCTTTCAAAAAATCCCACAGTCAAGAACACCATTGTTCCTAACTACGTGACGGAGTCAGGATTCACCGAGGACATTCCCGCGCGAACCAAAGTAGGTGGTGCCCAAACCCAATTTGAGTTGTTTGTCTACGACATTGGTCGTGACACCACGGTGGTGGTAAAGACCGATGAAATACCTGGGATTCAGGAGGTGCCCACATTCCGCAAAGACTACCCGGCCAAACCCACCAAGGACGGAAAGCCGGCAAAGATTGAAAACCGGCCAGTGGTTTTTTTCGGACCATACTGGAGTGACAACGGTAAGAATAATATCATAGTAGCGAGGGCACAGGACAACAAGGACCGTTGGCTTTTGTCGCTTGATCCTTCAACCCAGAAACTAAAACTTGTGGACCGACAGCATGACGAGGCCTGGGTGGGCGGTCCCGGCACCGGCTTCGGAGGCGGAAGCATTGGTTGGATCAATGACAATACCGCATGGTTCCAGTCAGAAGAGACAGGATACGCACACCTCTACACCTATGACTTCACAACCGGAAAGAAGACAGCACTGACTTCCGGCAAATACGAGATACAGACTGTTGAGCTGTCCAAAGACAAGAAGTCTTTCTATGTTTCTTCGAATCAGCCGCATCCAGGTGAAAGGCATTTTTACCGTATCCCTGTCACCGGTGGAAACATGGAGCGGTTGACAACGGCGACGGGGGCCCATGAAGTGACGTTGTCTCCGGATCAGAAATGGATGGCTGTTCGGTATTCATACACCAACAAGCCATGGGAATTATTCCTTCAGGAGAACAAGGCAGGAAGTGCTCCCCAACAAATTACTAAATCGCTGACTGGTGAATTTTCAGCTTACCCCTGGCGTGACCCGGAAGTCGTTACAGTAAAGGCCCGTGACGGCGCCGATATCTATAGCCGGGTTTACGTTCCCGCAAAACCAAATGGCGCTGCTGTCATTTTTGTTCATGGAGCTGGCTACACGCAGAATGCTCACAAGTGGTGGGCGAGTTACTTCCGCGAGTACATGTTTCACAACCTGTTGACTGACCTCGGGTATACCGTTCTCGATATGGACTACAGGGCCAGTGCTGGCTATGGCAGAGACTGGAGAACAGGAATCTACCGGTTCATGGGTGGAAAAGACCTGACCGACAATGTCGACGGCGCAAAATGGCTGGTAGAAAAATACAAAGTTGATCCAAAGAAAATCGGAATCTACGGCGGCTCCTACGGTGGCTTCATCACCCTGATGGCCATGTTCACAACGCCTGATGTCTTTGCGTCAGGTGCAGCCTTGCGTCCGGTGACGGATTGGGCACACTACAATCATGGATACACTGCCAATATTCTCAATGAACCATTGACTGACAGTATCGCATATGCCAAGAGCTCTCCGATCTACTACGCTGAAGGATTGAAAGGTCACCTCCTCATGTGTCATGGCATGGTTGATGTCAACGTGCATTTTGAAGATGCCGTTCGCCTCAGTCAGCGTTTGATCGAGTTGGGCAAAGACAATTGGGAGCTTGCTGTTTATCCTGTGGAAGATCACGGCTTTGTCGAAGCCAGCAGCTGGACCGACGAGTACAAGCGGATCCTGAAATTGTTTGAGACAACGCTCCGCAAACCCTGATTCCTATTTCTTGTGCGCATCCAGTATGGGCTGAAACGGTCCATACTTGTGCTGCGCCTCAGAAAATCCATCAGCATAGGGTCCGAATGGATGGTCAAAGGGTTTGGTGGAAAGCTCCGGCCAATCTTGGGCAATGTCCTTGGTAGGGCGGGGCATTGAATTGATGTATGCTGCAACATCCCATGCTTCTTCATCAGATAGAACCTTCCTGTTGACCCCTCCTTCGTTGGGCATATTCATCTTGATGTACCCGGCGAGTCGTGAGATTCTGAAAATTCCAGCTCCGGTGTTGTAGCTATCTGATCCCCACAATGGTGGATAAAGCCACTGCTTTCCATCCGGATGCCTGACACCACTGGTTCCGTGGCATCTGGCGCAATTGGATTCGTATACCTCTTTACCCTTGTCAGGATTTGCCGCCCGGTTCAGCAGGGGAACATCTGCAATGCCAGCGCCATGAGGGATTTTTCCCTTCGGCACATCTTTACCAACCCAGCGGATGTATGCGGCTATTCCTTTCATCTCCATACTTGCCGTATCGAGTGCCGTACCATTAAGGCTTCTTTCAATACAGTCATTAATTCGTTTCTCAACAGACTCAACGGTGCCAGAACGTGCGCGGAATTTTGGATAGGTTGATGCGACTGCTGAAAAATTGTTGCCAAAGATTTTCTTACCTACTTGCAAGTGACAATTCTGACAGTTCATACCGTTGCTGATCGAAGCCACAGTGCCTTGAGGTCCAAGGTAGCGAGAGGTGTGCGCAACCAGTTCCTGACCATAGTGAATGAGCTCTGCATTTGGGCTCTCCTTGATTGAAAGAGAATCCGGTGCTGACCATTTGCTGTCTGGTGGTCTTGTTGTCCATGCTACAGCTTTTTGCAAAGCTGATGGATCAAGGAGGGGCAACATCAATACCGAGAGGAATGCAAGGATGACAATGACTGCTGCCAGGCAAATTCTTATGGTTAGCAGGAAGTGTTTTTCCTCCTCTTTCATGGGAGGCCCACAAGTTTTTTCATTGCCTTCCGGAATTCCTGCTTAATGGATTGGCCACGCACATGGTGTTGGTCCTTTACCACCCAGTGCCCATCAATCATAGTGCCTAGTACCCGGCTTGAATCAGAGGTGTACACGATGATGGCACTCCATGTATTTGGGTGCGCCTCCTCCAGCAAGTGTGTGCTCGCTTTGTAAACCACCGCATCAAATGGCTGTCCCGGGGAAAAGTTTTCCTTGCCTTGCAAACCCATGGCCACACGGCCACGCGAAACACACTCATTGATCATGTAATGTCCAGCATCGCCGGAAAAAGTGTTACGCCGGTTGGTCATTAGCCGCTGACGGTAATCGATCATGCGTAATTCCTCGAGCGGGTTGATCCCAATATGACTGTCAGTGCCAATGGTCCATCTGCCTCCCATCGAAACATACTCCTTCATCCTGAAAATACCATCACCGAGATTTCCTTCCGTGGATGGACAAAGGACGACCTGTGCACCAGACTGCGCAAGTCTCTTCACTTCGACATCATCCAGGTGCGTGGCATGGACAAGGTTAAAACGATCATTGACCGGAAGATTGTCGAGCACCCATTGCATGGGTCTCGAGCCACAAAATGCTACGCAATCAGCAATTTCCTTCTTCTGCTCAGCCACATGAAGGTGAAACGGAAGGTTTGCTGGTCCACTACGGAATGTCTGTATGATGTCGTTGAAATCAACAGCTCGGAGTGAATGCACACTGAAACCCAATCCAGTACCGGGATTTTTTGCGACTGCCTGACGAGAGGTGTCGAGAAGTTTCAGGTAATCATCCAAAGTGGCCGAAATGAATCGGCGCTGTCGTTCATTGGGTGGCTGTCCAAATGTGCTGCGCTGATAAAAAACCGGAATCAACGTAAGTCGTATCCCAGCCATCTTTGCTGCAGCGATGATTCTTTCGCCCATCTCTGCGAGGTGTGCATATGGCTTTCCGGTAGGATCATGATGCAGATAATGGAATTCGGCGACGTGTGTGTATCCATGTCGCACCATTTCAGCAAACAACATCGCCGCTATGGCTTCAACCTGATCCGGGTCTACCGACAGTGCACATCGGTACATGGCTTCACGCCATGACCAGAAATCATCATCCGTTCCAGGCGGATGGCTTTCGGTCCATCCTGCCATCGCATACTGAAAAGCATGGGAGTGTGCATTCTGAAATCCGGGGACAGCCAATCCATCAATGGCTTCTATGCCTGTCCCCTCAACCGGCGCGACGGTCGAAAGATACTGGACCAGGCCTTGATCATCGACACCAACATAAGCCGGTGAAAGCCATTGCTCATGCTGCAAAAGACCCTTAAACCTAAAGTACCTCAGCGTTGACGTCATAGTTGGTCAGCCAATCTCAGGAAAACATCTTTAAGAAGCATTCTCATTTTTTCAGCCTTCATGGAATCATACCTGGTTTCGGTTTCATCCATGTAATTCACTTTGGTCATTTCCAGTTGCAAGGCGTGCTGTCCTATTGCTGGCTTTCCAAAATGTCGTGTAATATACCCTCCCTTAAATGGATGATTGTGGCTTACGGCAAATGCTGAATGATCCAGAACGCCAAGGGCAGCTTCGATAAGGCCGGGAGAAGCCGAGGTGCCGTCGGCGTCACCCAGAATCAAATCAGGAAATTTCTCTTTATGGATCGTAGGTACCCACTGCCTGATGGAGTGGCAATCCCAAAGCAGGGCCCTGCCGTGTGATTCCACCAACGCATCAAGGAGTTCCTGGATTCTTGTATGATATGGAAAGTAATAGGCTTCCAGTCTTCGCTGAATCTCACTCTGTTCAATAGCAGTCCGCTTATCATGGTAAAGCGCCTGACCGAGAAAGTTGGTCGTGGGGCAAAGCCCGGTGATGATCCTGCCATCGTTGTACAGGGGTTTTTCGTTTGGATCCCGGTTGAGATCAATCACCCATCGGCTGATCCTGGCTGAGATCATACCAATCCCCATACTGGATGCGAAATCATAAAGCTGATCAACAAACCAATCTGTGTCATCAGGGTGCTGAATCAATGACTGATCGTATTGATTCCTGAGCTCCTCAGGAAACTCCGTTCCACAATGAGGTACGCTAAGAAGGATGGGAACTTCAGTGTTCCTTGGAGGGATGATTTTGAAAACAGAAGTCATTTCTTCTTTTCATGACGACACTCAGCCAGCTCTTCCGCCGTAGCCTCAGCCCTCGCCATAGCAGCCTGCGCTTCCATGGCATTCTTCTCTGCTTCGAGCCGCGATGCTTCAGCCAATTCACGGCTCTTCAATGCCTCGTCTCGGCTCAGTTGAGCACTGACACTTTGTGTGAAGCCATAAACAAGGGACAAAATTACGACCACGATGAGGAGTACCATTCCTATGGTGCCCCTTGTTCGTGATTTTTTGGCCTGTTCCTGAATCTTCTTGAGTTCTTCCTTGAGAACAAGGATTTCCTGGTGTGTTGCCATAGCGGTGTTATTTTTTCTTCCCCTTTCCCTTTAAGCACTCCGCTAGTTGTTCGGCTGCCATACGTTCCCGCTCCTCAGCATGCCGGGTCATTTCAACTGCCAGCACCTCTGATCTCCTCGCATCGGTGAGGGCCTGTTGTAACTGCAGTCGCAACTGCTCGCTTTCTTCTCTTGCTGCCTGGGCATCTGTTTGCTGCTGTAAACCAAACACGGCAAACAAGATGGTGATGACGCCCATCGCAACAATAAAAACCTTCGGGTTTGATTTCATTGGCTATGCTCGTTTTTTCTTTTTCTTCTTTTTCTTGTTCTCCTCCGGAGCCAATTGCTTTTCCTCCGCAGTCTCCTTCACTTCCTTGATCTCTTTTGGTGCTGCAGAATGATCAACAGGCTGAAGCCTGCTTTTGAGGGTCATGATTCTCCTGTATGACTCGTCAATTCTCTCTTTCGCGATGAGTCCTTTATCTACAAGACTGCGAATGATGCCATGCACTTTGTCGGCCGCACGTTCCTTACTACCTGTGATGTTGTTGGAGAAACAAAGGATATCTACGCCGGCATTGACGGAAAGCCGAATGGCCTCCTCAACACCATATTCCTTTTCTATGGCAAACATCTGCATGTCATCGGAGAATACCACGCCGTTAAAATGCATCTGTTTTCTCAGCAAGCTGTCGATCATTCGCGAGGAGAGCGTTCCGGGCAACGCACGCGGGTCAAGTCTTTTGTTGACAATGTGCGCCGTCATGACTGCGTCAATTTCACCTCTTTCAATAAGTCGCTCGTATGGAATCAACTCATTGGTTGTCCAAAGGTTTGTAACATCAGCAACACCAAGGTGCGTATCTGCCTTGGAGCTGCCGTGTCCGGGAAAATGTTTGAGCACCGTGATTACTCCGAATCGCCGGTGAGGTTTAATAAACTCTCCAGCCATCAAAGCAACGGAGTCGGGATTTGCAGAGAACGACCTGCCAACTTTATAAATGACGGTATTGGCAGTATCAACACCAAGGTCAACGACGGGCGCAAAATTCACATTGATTCCCAATCCTGCCAGGGTAGCTGCTGTAGACTCCGCATAGAACCGCACAGAGTCAAGAGATGGCGCTCTCCCCATATTCCTTGCAGACAGCGATCGGGGGAATCCATACTTTTCTTTCAGTCGGTTGACTCGCCCACCCTCTTCATCAATACAAACCAGCAGTGGAATGGGAGCTGCCTGGCGATATGTCCATAGTACTTTCTTCAGCGGAGCGAAAGACGACCCGGCCCTGGCGGTCTTCCCCGATCCCGGAATGTTCTTTTCAAACATGATGATTGATCCGACTTTGCCGGCACGCACTTCGTCAAGCACCAATGGATCCACCTCCGTGCCAGGAAATCCGATCAGAATCATCTGACCAATCTTGATACTCAGTGAGTCAACTGGCTGAGCCAGTGAACCCGAACCGATCAACAAGCCTGAAAGAACCAAGAGCCTTCTTAACCAAGGCTCAACCATATTGCCCGACTTAGTATTTTTCATAGATGCTTTGAAGAACAATCTCCATTCTCTTCCGGACGGAGGTTGACCCCGTGGTAAAGTTATTATTCATCCAGCTAAACAAGAGCGTTCTTCCGCTTCGGGTGACTAAAAAACCACTCAAATTGTGGTTGTTCCTCAGTGAACCTGTCTTTCCGAAGATGTATGGCTTGTCGGATTTGAAGTAATTGCGCAGGGTTCCATTCACACCACCGACGGCAAGAATAGCCAGGAGGCGTTCCTGAGGGATCATACCACTGACTTTATCCCACAAGAAAACGACGGATCGCGGCGTCAGCAGGTTCATCCTTGATAAACCTGAGCCATCCATCCAAACGGGAGGATTTGGCATGTCATGCAGAAATTGCTTTTTCACTTCGCGGATAGCCAGTTCAACACTGAGGGTATCGGTAAGGGTGCCGCCGCACATCATCAGCAATTGTTCAGCAATAAAATTGTCGCTCTCCTGCATCATCACTTTATATAAACTGTCCGAGGGAATGTCATGGAATATTCTCGCATCTGTTGGCATAGTGATCGGGAGGAGATTCACTTCACGTTTGAGGGTGTCAGACAGCAGTCTTACCAACAGTGAATCAGAATAACGGAATGGTATATCAAAGTCAGAAGTGGAGTCCTTAAGGCCCGGGATATAGGTAAGGGCGTTTGAGTCAAGTCCCCTGATCAGATCATGATCATCTTTCGGCGTCAACAGGTGCTTGACTTCGGATTTGAAAATCGCCGGTGTCGTTTCAAAAGATCTGCCGGTTCGCCGGACATTGAACCGGTTTCCGTAAATGGGAAAAGGTGTGCGTTCAACCTGATAGGTGTACCGATAATCATCCCAGGACCATCCCGGGCCAAAATAGTCGGAAGCAAAATTCGCTGATGAGAAATAGAGTTTCGATGTCTGCGTTCTCAGAAAGTTCAGCGTGCGGTCGCTACGAACAACTTCGTTATAGAGAAATCCAGGATCTCCAGTTCCCCAAAAAATGAGGGAATCTCCCCGAACGACATATCGAAGTGATGGAATGCTGTCTCCCAACAGCTGCAGGGAGGCAAAGAGTGTAAGTATCTTGGTGTTGGAGGCAGGGATAAAGTAACGGTCACCCTGGTAATCAAAAAGTGTTTCCCCGCGGTGAGGGTCGTAGAGGACAAATCCCACATGATCCTGGAAATCATTCTCTACCTGTTGAATCTGATTGCGCAACTGACGGGATGGTCCACAGGCACATGCCATCAGGAGAATAAGAATCAATAGCCAGAAGCCTGGCTTCATTCGGCATTCAGATAGCGCTCCGTGAGAACTTTGCAGTGATGTGTTTCATGGCCGGCGATGATGATGCCCAGGGCCACGACAGAAAGTTCATTGTTGTTGGCCGTTCCTTTTCGTGAAAGCATTTCTTCTGTGAAGCTCTCGAACATATCAACGGTTGAGGTACGCAAATGCTGCATTTCATCCCCGATCTGCTTGAGGCTGCGTCCGGTGGCATTCAGCTGCGTGGCATACTCTTTTTCATCAAATCCCGAGAGTGGTGTTTTGTCATTTCTTGCAAACCGCAAAGCACGATAAGCAAAGATTCTTTCAGCGTCAAGCATGTGGCAAAGCACTTCCCGGATTGACCACTTGCCTTCGGCATAGCGGAAGTCGGCCTTCGATTCCGGAATAGAGTGAATCAATTCCATGGTCCGGTATCCCGATATGCGAAGGGCTTGCAGCACGTCGGGATGCGTAACCAACTTGACGTACCCTTTATAGAACGGGGGTATCGTATCCAGATTCAGAAACATGATCAGTGGTTTTGGTGAAAATACACAAGAATGCCTGAACTTATCGCTTGGTTCGCTCAGCGGCTCTTATCATCCTTTTGCGGAGGAAATTTTCCACAGGCAATACCAACAACGCAATGACGACCTGGATGAAGAAATCTGCCACAGGAGTGCTTTGCATGGAAATATTAGCCCCTACAATGGTCTGTACAAACTGAATGAGCAACACGATGGTCAGTGTCGACAAGAACTGACTCAAATACTGAAACCGGCTCGTGGAAACATTTAGTCGTAGCGAAAGCACAACGAGCACACCAAAAAACAAGAACTCCAGCGCATAAAACTCAGGACGCTTCCAGTAAGGCGGCAATACATTGACATTGATGGTGTCCAGTTTTGTGATTTTGCCAAACAGGTCCCGTGACTCCACCATCACGCTATACTCTCCCGGTGGGAGGAATGGAAAATTGATGATGTTGTTGACCGTTGACCAGTCTGTCCAGGTATCCTGAAGGCCTTTGACCCAGTAGTGATACTCAACTGCCTGAAGGCTGACATATTCCGGCTGAACAAACTCAAAGGTGAGCGCGCTTTCGTTTTCATCGACACGAAGGGACTTTGGCGACAGTTGTGACTGCTGATTCCTGACCTCTTTTAGAAAAAGAGGATTACTCTCTGCCGTAAGTGCGCTGAACTCACTGGAAAACTTGTACAATTCATTGGATGATGTGATCACCCAAAGACTTTTACCTCTCTCTGCCGGGGCCAGAAAACGGATGTCAGGGAAAAGAGCAAGCCATTCTGTTTTAAGCTCACCCTGGCGGCGAGGATCAACGGTTCTCCAGCGGTGTCCGTCGTAGAACCAAAACGAACCGGACGAGGCAAAGTACTTCTTGGGGCCAGGGAGAGAATCAAACTTGACGAAAGTATTCTTGTAGCTCAGGTAGTGAAAGAATTCTCCATTTTGTGTCAGGTAGACATCCTGTCCATACGAAAGTCCCACGGTTTTGTCGATGGAAGTGTATGGAAGGGGGATCGTTTCAGCATCGAGAATCTCCCGCCCTTCAATTCCGACACGAACAACCCGGTCGCGTCCGCATATCCAAAGGTTCTGAACGTGGTCCTCGAAGAAATAGTCAGCATACATCGATAATGAATCAGGAAAATGTCCATCGACCCAGTCTCTGCCTGCAGGCTTGAACGATAGTATTTCGTCATCATAGGTACTGACCAAAACCTGATTGAGGTTCTCTGAATAATAGATCGCACGTGAGGGTGAGGGTGTCAAAGGAAAAGCGACAAGATCCCTGACTTCAAAAACTCCGCTCACGCCTCCGCCAAGCAATTTGTTTCCTACGATCATGAGCTGATCGACTTTACCGCTCACACCGAGCACCTGGGTAAACTGGTACTCAACGCCTCGGAGAACCTTGCGGGTCTTCTGAACTTTAGCGCGTTTTTTGGCCGCCGGGCCTTTCGACACTTTTGGCTCTTCCTTCGTCGCTGCTGGCTGGTTTTTCTTCTTTCCAAATCCGATTTTTCCTAATCCCAGAAAGCCCCGACGGGTCTTCTCGGGTTCCTTCGGCGGTTCGACTACGACCTTTTTCTTTTCGACGATGGTCTGCATGATCTCATACGTTTCATCTTCGAAAATCTCTTGCTTGATCAGTTTATAAAGTCCCAGGGTCGTACCCACATACAACCCGTCGCCAAATGACTGCACACAAAGAAGATTTCCGGCCAGGCCAGGATAATGATTATACGTTCTGAAAGGAAGAAACGGAGCAGCACGGGAAAATCCATACTCATGAGCGATCCAAACACCGTAATGTCTGTCGGTGTGAATGGCAAAGACTTCGTTGTCGGGTAAGCCTGTATAGAAGTTGGTTATCTCATTGGTTTCCGACGTGATAAGGTCAACGAAGACAACACCGCCGCGCAGCGTTCCCAGTGCGACCATGTTGTCATTTACCCACGCTGCATTGACAACCACATTGGCATTGAGATAATCAATGTCCTTGGGGTGATGCTCCTGAAGAGCAGCTCCTTCCCGCTGCACAAAATATCGGTTGTCATCTGTGCCCAGAAAAAAACTCTTGGCATCATGGGAGGGTTCACTGAATACAATGTGTTTTCCCTTGAGGATATCCGGATCCTGAAGGCGATCATTCACCAGCGTCATCACACCCAGATTCTCAGTGTCAACAAGTATCCTGGTTCCTATCGCGTGCAGACCTGTGAATGCCCCGGTTTTCTCCGACATGGACACGATGACTTCGGCCTTCACTCCCCCTGTGACTTTGTAGACGGCTATCTCACTGAGAAAATAAACAATCTCTCCCTCAGCGTGCGAGTCAAAAACATTGTGGATGTTCTTCAACGAATCAGAAAGCGGATGATAGGCCAGCTGGTTGCTCTCATCATGCGTGATTTTTCCAAATCCTGATGAGCCCCCGGCATACAACTCACCTGACGCCGTGGCCGTCAGGGTGTAGACCGCTCCATGGGAGGGAATCTGATTCCAGGTACGTCCGTCAAACTGCAGAACGCCGGACCTGTTTGCAAAAAAGAGAATGCCATTGAGGTCCTGGTGGATATCAAAGCTTACATAGTTGTATTTGTCACTTCCTGGTTTGTAGTGTGAGAGGAAATAGTGGCCAGTTTGCGCCCAGAGAACGATGTTTGTAAAGCCAACAAAGACACTAAGCAGTACAATTCGCTTCATGAGAGTAGAACCCGATTTCAAATATAAATCTTTCGATCTAACTGATTTTGGCCCAGTTGACGGTTGTCTTTCGTAAAGCCTGAAGATGGGCTTTGATGGGCAAATTTTCGGTCTTTTTAAGGTCAGGGTCTTCCTTTAACAGCGTACCGGCAGCCTCCCGAGCCTGCTGCAGGATTTTGCCATCCTTTCCAAGATCGGCGATCAGTAAGTCGATGAGACCGCTTTGCTGAGTTCCCATAAGGTCACCATGCCCCCGAAGCTCAAGGTCCGTTTCAGCTATCTCAAATCCATTGTTGGTCCGTACAAGGGTATTCATACGAAGTCTTGCTTCCGTGCTAAGCTTGAAGCTGGTGAGAAGGATGCAATAAGATTGTTCAGCGCCTCGTCCAACACGTCCGCGAAGCTGGTGTAGTTGTGAGAGCCCGAATCGCTCGGCGCTCTCGATAACCATAACAGAGGCATTGGGCACATCCACACCCACCTCGATGACCGTCGTGGCCACCATGATTTTCGTTTCACCTTTAATGAATCGGTTCATCTCATATTCCTTCGCTTCGGTCTTCATCTGACCATGAAGGATGCTGATGGCCAGATCGGGGAAGGCACGTGAAATGCTTTCGTACCCATCCATGAGGTGTTTCAGGTCCAGCTTTTCTGATTCTTCAATCAGCGGATAGACGATGTACACCTGTCTGCCCGCGTCAATCTGTGATCGTAGAAATGCATTCACCTGAAGACGATGGGAGTCAAATTGATGCGTGGTTCTGATCGGCTTCCTTCCTTTGGGCATCTCATCGATGGCTGAAATATCCAGGTCACCATACATCGTCATCGCCAGTGTCCTTGGTATCGGTGTTGCCGTCATCACAAGCACGTGAGGATAAATACTGTCGTTTTTCTGCCAGAGTTTTGATCGCTGCGCAACGCCAAACCGGTGTTGCTCATCAATGATGGCAAGCCCAAGCTTGTTGAACTTCACCTCCTCCTCAAGGAGAGCGTGCGTTCCGATGAGTATGTTGATTTTACCAGAAAGTAGATCCTCATGCAGTGTCTTCCGAATCGACTTTTTTGTTGAGCCGGTCAGGATCGCAATGGAAAGGCCAGTGGCATCAGTATACTTCTTCAAGTTCTTGTAGTGTTGCTGTGCCAGGATTTCCGTTGGCGCCATGAGTGCAGCCTGAGCCTTTCCACCGATTACCAGAAGCATGCAAATAAATGCCACGATGGTTTTGCCGCTTCCGACATCACCCTGAAGGAGACGGTTCATTTGCCTTCCCGACTTCATGTCATTGTAGATTTCTCGTATGACACGCTTCTGGGCATCCGTCAACTGAAAAGGAAGATGGTGGTTATAAAACTCCGTAAGGATAGCTGTATCCTTGAATTCCTGTCCCTTGAATTTCTCGTACCGCACAAGCTTCATCTTCAACAACCGGAGCTGCAGATAAAACAACTCCTCAAATTTCAGGCGTTGCTGTGCCAATGCAAGCACATCCTGTCGCTCCGGAAAATGTACCTGCACAAGCGCTTCATATTTCGCGGGAAATGAAAATTGCCGAATAAGGTTGGCGGGAAGCGTTTCACGAATGTGAGGTTTTGCTGCACGAAGGATTTCCTGCTGCAAGCGTGAGATAAATTTACTATCCAGGTGTCGTCCCCGTAGTTTTTCTGTCAACGGATACACCGCCCGGAGACCTCCGTGCTTGTCCTGGGCCGTGGCTTCAGTTTCTACTTCAGGATGCGCCACCGAAAATGCTTTGCCGTACCTGGCAGGTTTTCCAAAAATGACACAGGGAACGCCGGGCTTTATCTTTTGCAACACCCAATTGATCCCCTGAAACCATACAAGCTCAAGGGATCCTGTTCCATCAGTGAAATGCCCTACCAATCTTTTTTTGTACTGCGTGCCGATGGTCTCGAAACGCGTGATGGTGCCGCGGATTTGAATAAAGGGCATATCCTCACGCACTTCATTGACATGATAAAAGCTTGTCCGGTCTTCATAGCGAAACGGATAATGCTGGATGAGGTCTCCAAACGTAAAAATCCTGAGCTCCTTTTGCAGCAACAAGGCACGCTGTGGACCCACGCCTTTCAGAAATTCAACAGATGTCTCAAAAAAGGACTTCAACGATGATCAATTTTACCTGAGATGGGTAAACTCAGCAGCACTCAAGTTAGTCTATTCAGGTGGACTGCAGCATACGGAAAGCCAGTCAATGGCTAGCGCAGTTTGCTATTCTTGATGTGTCTTTCCTTCCATTCAACTGTATTGATCAGTCTCATGGCATCCTTTTTCAGAAACTCAATGGCCGGTTGCAGGGAATCATTTTGTACGCTGACGTTGAAGTAAACAGCGCCTCGCAGAAAGTGAGTCACAGAGTCTGTCAATGTAAACTGGAATTGGCTGGGCACTTCGCCATCGAGCTCTGCGATAACGGCTGTTTTCCCGCTGGGGGTCTTCACAATCGACTCATCGATGGCGTACGCCTTGATTTGGTGCTTGGCTGTTAGGACGTAGGCATCCTGAAGGTATTCTTTCAGCAGTTTGTCACTATGTCCAATGGATTTATAGGTGATATGAATTGTCGCCTGCAGGGACGGATAGAAAATTTCTACCCAATGCCTGTCGCGAATCCAGGATGTATCCCGAAGGAATCTTGCGTGCTTTGAGTATTCAAACTGATAGGGAAGGGTATCGGGGGACAGCACGTAGGCAGGTTCCGGCAGGATCAGCCGGTTGTATCCTTTTGGCTTTGGTTGGTATTGTGTAGTACAAGCCGCAAAAAACAGGGTGCAAAGCACTAAAGCTTTGAGGTACGATATGCTTCTAGGCTTTTTCACCTGATTCCCTCGCCGGGTCAGTTATTACCACACGAACACGCTTAATACGTTTTTCATCAACCGTAAGGATAGTGAACTGGTATTGGTTGTGGTCAATCTTATCACCGGCAGCAGGCATGGATTTATGAAGTTCCAGGATAAGGCCACCCAGCGATTCGCTCTCTCCTTTTACATCATCAAAGTATTGTGCGTCGATGTCCAGGATCTTGCAGAAGTCGTGGAGTGAAATCTTACCCTCCACAACGTACGTCTTGTCATCAATTTTCTGATAAAGCGATGCGACTTCATCAAACTCGTCATTGATCTCCCCGATGATCTCTTCGATAAGATCCTCGAGTGTCACCAGGCCACTGGTGCCGCCATACTCATCTGCAACAATGGCAATATGTACACGCTTATTCTGGAAATCATTCAGAAGTGAATCCAATCTTTTCGTTTCCGGAACAAAAAAACCCGGGCGAAGTAATCGCTGCCACTGGAAACCATTCGTTTCACCCAGGTAAGGAAGAAGGTCTTTGGTGTAGAGAATTCCCTCTATCTGGTCGATGGTATTGCGGTGCACAGGTATTCTCGAGAATCCAGATTTGTTCACCGCTTCGAGCAACTCTTTGAAGTCGAGCTCCACATCAACCGTTGAAATTTCCAGCCTTGATTTCATCACCTGTTTGACAGTAAGTGTACCAAAGTTCACTATGCCACGAAGGATTTCGCGCTCATCAACAGAGGTATCCGGGTTATCTGTCGTTAATTCCAGGGCCTGGTTAAGTTCTTCCACTGTGCTATTGTAGCCCCGTTTGGAGATACGTTTTTCAATGAGGTTGCTCATGCCCATCAGCAGGAAAGAAACAGGCCGGCAAATCTTCTCCATGAAAAGCCAAATCCCACCGGTAAAACGCGCGATGACCATGTTTCTTTGAGTCGCATACACCTTGGGCACGATCTCACCGAAGAAGGTGATGGCTACTGTAGTGACCAGGGTCACTATACCAACGATCGTTTCTGCTGGTTTGTGGGTGCCCGTCATTTCCCACATGAGAAAAGTTGAAATAGTAACAATGCCAACGTTTACAAAATTATTGGCAATGAGAATGGTGGCCAGGAGAAGGCGCGGTCGCTTGAGCAGTGAGAGGATATTTGCGCTGGATGAATCCCCGTTGTCGCGACATTGATCAAGATCATCGGCCTTAAGTGAAAAGAAGGCAACCTCGGACGCAGAAATCATTGCCGACATGGCCAGTAGTAGTCCGATCGTAGCAAAGCTTACCAGATAAAACGGCGTGAACTCGAGCGTAGCGAGGTCAGAAAGTAAAATACTGGGAGGGTCGTCCAAGGTTTAAGGATTTGGGTCGTGTGGTGGCTGATTAGAACGGTAGGTCATCCATGCTTCCAGATGACTGCTTGGTCTCTCCTGATGAAGTGGCACTTGATGGTGCTGATGGGGATCTGTATTCCGATCCGCCGCCATCGCGTCGTGTGCTGAGCATGGTCATATTATCACCAATCACTTCCGTTGTATAGCGTGTTACGCCTTCCTTTTCCCAGGACCTTGTACGGAGTTTCCCCTCCACATATATCATGTCTCCCTTGTGTAAGTACTTGGCTGCAATTTCTGCCAGACCACGCCATAACACGATGTTATGCCATTCTGTTGTTTCCTTCTTTTCGCCCGTGGTTTTGTCTTTGTAAGATTCAGAAGTAGCAAGGGTAAAATTGGCCACAGAGGCACCATTTTCAAGGTTTCTGACCTCCGGATCCTTGCCGAGGCGGCCTACTAGAATGACTTTATTGACACCTGACATATTCGTTTGTTTTTCTTGATTCGCGAGTGACCGGCTTTACTTTTTTCAGAAGATTTAAATGAAGCAGGGGTACAAATTTACCAAATCCTGCTGACACCTACTGATAACCGATGTCATGCAGATATTTTCCAATGAGTACCGGTTTGGGAAGCGACATGACCTCCTTCTTCGTGAACATGGATGAATCTTTCAAGGTTGAGCGGAGAAGAACAGATTTTGTCGACCCTCCAGGAAGTTGGATAAACCTTGCGTGAATAATCTGATGGGTGAGCACATGACGGTAGGTGGAGGAAATGAAGTGACCTTCACTGGGGTTTGTATTCCTCTTCCTGCTTGCCGGCAAATACTTTATGAGCTCCTTTTCTTTCAGCGGTTTGCTCGATTCGTAAAGGGGAAAATCAAAAAGGCCGGTCCAAATATCCCTGCCCCTTCTCTCCTTCATCCGGAGTTTTGATGCCTCTTCAACAACAAAGTAGTAGAAGTACCTACTTGAAGGTTTTTTCTTTTTGCGCTTGACAGGAAGTGTATGTTGGCTGCTGTCTTTTAGAGCAATACACGTCCTTTGAAATGGACACTCTGTGCAGCGGGGGTTACGAGGCGTGCAAAAAAGAGCACCAAATTCCATGATGGCTTGATTGTGCAAACCTGGCCCGACATTCGGAACCAGTTGGTTGGCCAATTCGGCAAAAGTGCGCTTTCCCCTGGTCGAAAGGATATCATTCCGAATGCCAAAAATTCTTGACAAAACCCGGTACACATTTCCATCCACAACAGCGACAGGCACATCAAACGCCATAGAAGCAATGGCGGCAGCCGTATAGTCACCAATGCCCGGAAGTTCTCTCAGGGAATCAACATCGGCGGGAAAACGTCCCTGAAAAACCTGTGTCACCACCTTTGCACACTTATGCAGGTTTCTGGCGCGTGAATAGTAGCCCAGACCTTGCCAAAGGCGAAGCACATCACGCTCCTTTGCTGCTGCCAACGATTGCACAGAAGGATATCGACGAACAAATTCTTCGAAATATGGAAGGCCCTGCAAAACCCGTGTTTGCTGAAGGATTATTTCCGAAAGCCATATTCTATAGGGGTCCCTGGTTTTGCGCCAGGGCAGGTTGCGGTGGTGTTCCAGATACCATTCAACGACTTTTGGAGAGAAATCCCGAAACTTCATTTCATTGATAATCAGAATTTTTCAATATTGTTTTTAAATGTGACGGCGCAAATTAATTTTGTCGTCCCTAACCCAAAGCCTTAACACCCACGCACCGTGACGAAAGCAGACGTAATCAATCAAATCGCTGACAAGACAGGAATCGACAAAGCCGATGTAACGGCATCCGTAGAAGCCTTTTTTTCCATTGTCAAGAATTCCATGTCCAGCGGCCACAATATTTACGTTCGTGGGTTTGGAAGTTTTGTCAACAAAAAGCGAAAAAAGAAAATCGCACGAAATATTTCCCGCAACACTGCCATTGTTATCGACGAACACTTCATTCCAAGTTTCAAGCCTGCCAAAGTTTTTATCAGCAAAATCAAGAACAGCGATAAGGTAAAACAACTCGCTGAGAAATAGGCTAAGGATACGCGTCCTGACTGAATGACGCGGCAAAAATTTCATGGTGCTTACTTACTATCTATTCCGATGAAGACGACACGGATCATTCTGTTGCTTGTTGCTCTGGGGATGATCGCCGTCTTGTACTTTCTTCCCAAAGCAGTTGTAGAGAATGAGAATCAGCTGACTTCCTCCACACCGGCTGACGCTGCTTCTACAACGGCCAATCCTCATCGGGCAACTCCCAAAGCCATTCGCTCGAGCATTAACCGATTGAGAGCCCGATACTTAACTGAAAAGTCTGAAGAAAAAAATGCTATCTTTGCCGACTCCTTATCAGGCTTGTACCAGCAGGCTGGTCTGTTCGACAGTTCAGCATGGTACGCCGACAAGGCAGCAACGTTCTTTAAAACTGATGAGAGTCTATTCAAAGCTGCCAACGCAGCCTATGAAGCTTACACTTTTTCGGTAGACCGCGACAAGCAGGTTGCCATGGCCAAAAAAACCCAGGAGTTGTTTGGCCGGATCCTGGACAAAGATCCGGACAACCTGGAGGCCAAGACCAAAATGGCGATGACATACCTTAGTTCGGAATCCCCAATGAAAGGAATTGCCATGCTGCGTGAAGTCATTGAAGCAGACCCGAAAAATGAACTCGCCCTTTTCAATATGGGAATGCTCGCCATCCAATCCGGACAATATGCCAAGGCCGTAGAGTGGCTTGAAAAGCTGGCTGAAGTCAACGATGAGCACCTTCAAGGGCAATTGCTTCTGGGTGTTGCTTACATGAACCAGGGCGAAAAGGAAAAAGCTCGCAAACAGTTTGAAAAAGTAAAGAAATTAGATTCGGATCCTTCTGTACAGGCAACGGCGGATTCCTATCTGGATGAACTTAAATAAATTAAAACAAAAACCGTTCATGCTCGGAGCTGCCTGCTCAGAGGTGAACAACAAATTTGAACAACTATGCCAAGCGGTAAAAAGAGAAAGAAACACAAGATGGCCACTCACAAACGCAAAAAACGTTTGAGGAAAAACCGTCACAAGAAGAAATAAGCTTCATCCTGACCCCCCGTGAGTAACGAACTAATCATATGCGCTACTCCGGAAGGATGCCGCATCGCCCTGCTGCGCGACAAATCACTGGTTGAATTCCACGAAGACAACGGTGCTACCAAGTTTTCAGTAGGTGACATTTATCTGGGCAACGTCAAGAAGGTTGTCCAGGGACTCAATGCCGCCTTTATTGATATCGGGTATGAAAAGGATGCTTTCCTTCACTACCTGGACCTTGGACCACAGTTCTCATCCTTGATGAAATTCACCAAGCTGATCCGCGCCAAGAAGATCACTGGTGGCAGACTCGATAAGTTCCATGCAGAAAGAGACATCGATAAGCATGGAAAAATCGGTCAGCAACTGGCCAAAAACCTGGTCATCCCTGTCCAGGTTGTAAAAGAGCCGATCTCCACCAAGGGCCCAAGGCTTTCTTCGGAGCTATCCATCGCCGGACGATATCTGGTCATGGTGCCGTTTGCCAATTCTGTCAATGTATCCAAACGCATTAGCAGTAACGATGAGCGTAAACGCCTTCAGCGCCTTATCCAATCCATCAAACCGGAAGGTTTTGGCGTCATCGTAAGAACCGTTGCCGAAGGCAAGGACGTTGCCGAACTCGACAAAGACCTTCGTAACCTGGTAAAAACATGGGAGGACGGCATCAGCCGCCTGGCCACCGCCAGTCCGAGGGAAAAGCTCATTGGAGAGCTCTCCAAAACATCTTCCATTCTTCGCGATCTGCTCAATGAATCATTTGACAACGTCCATGTCGATGACAAAAAGATCTATGAAGAGGTCAAAGCCTATATCCATAAGATTGCTCCGGAAAAAGAGAAGATTGTAAAGCTCTACACCGGGAAACCAAAAATCTTTGAGCACTATGGAATAGAGAAGCAGATCAAGTCTGCCTTCGGGCAGTCTGTGAGTCTTAAGGGCGGAGGGTACCTGATCATTGAGCATACCGAAGCGCTCCACGTCATCGATGTCAACAGCGGAAACAAGTCCAACAGGGAAGAAAACCAGGAAACGACTGCACTTTCTGTCAATGTGGAAGCTGCTAAAGAAGTAGCCCGACAACTCCGCCTTCGGGATATGGGCGGGATCATTGTTGTCGACTTTATCGATATGCGCAACCAGGCCCACAAGAGCACCATCTTCAAAACGATGATGGATGAGATGGAACAGGACCGCGCCAAGCACACCGTGCTGCCGTTATCCAAATTTGGGCTCATGCAGATCACGCGCGAGCGGGTGAGGCCCCAGATGAACATCGCCACCAAAGAAGTTTGCCCTACATGTAATGGAAGCGGAAAGATCGAAGCATCCATCCTCGTAACAGACCAGATTGAGGAGCATGTTCAGCATCTTTTTGAAAAGCAGAACGAAACGAGCCTGGTGTTGGCATTGCATCCGTTTTTGTATGCATACTACACCAAGGGACTGATCTCGAAACGCATGCGTTGGTACTTCAAATACAAAAAGTCTGTGACACTGGTCAAGGATTCTTCGCTTGGCGTCACGGAGTTTCACTTCCTCAACAAGGACGGTGAGGAAATTGACCTTGGCCAGCAAAAGGCTACGGCACCGGCTGTTGAAGCATGATGCTGACACGGGAGCTGGCCGTTAAAGGCCGGGTTCTGTCAACCTGTCATTATTTTGAAAATGGTCTGCTGTTTGCCCAGCTCCCACCATTAAATGAATTACTATGACTGACACCATGGAAAAAGGCTCCATCTCCATCAATACGGAGAACATATTCCCTATCATCAAGAAGTTCCTCTATTCTGATCATGAGATATTTCTTCGTGAACTGGTTTCCAATGCGGTAGACGCAACGCAAAAACTGAAGAAGCTCTCATCCATGGGAGAATTCCAGGGCGAACTCGGTGAACTAAGAATTGAAGTTAGCTTCGACAAGAAGGAAAAGACCATCACGGTTTCCGACCGCGGGATCGGCATGACGGCCGAAGAGATCAAGAAGTACATCAACCAGATTGCATTCTCAGGCGCAACAGAATTCATAGAGAAATTCAAGGATAAAGCAGACGCCAAAGACATCATCGGCAAGTTTGGTCTGGGCTTCTACTCTGCGTTCATGGTTGCCGACCGTGTGGAAATTGTTTCCCGGTCGTACCAGTCACCATCGGCAGCCAGGTGGGACTGCGATGGATCAACCTCCTATACATTGGACGCCGCACAAAAGGAACTACGCGGAACCGACGTCATCCTGCATATCAATAAAGATTCTGAGGAGTTTCTCGACGAATTCCGGATCAAGGGCATACTTGAAAAGTACTGTCGCTTTCTCCCGGTAGAGATCAAATTCGGAACCAAGGAAGATCGTGAAGAAGATGGTGTTGATAAGGACAACAAGCCGAAATACAAGACCGTTACAAGCGACCGCATCATCAACAACCCATCCCCGCTGTGGATGAAGGCTCCCGCCGACCTTACGGATGAAGATTACCTTTCCTTTTACAAAGAGTTATATCCATTCGCAGAAGCGCCGCTTTTCTGGATTCATTTGAATGTTGACTATCCGTTTACCCTGACGGGCGTGCTGTATTTTCCCAAAGTCAAGAACGACTTCGAAATGAACAGGAATAAGATCCAGCTTTACAGTCGGCAGGTGTTCATCACCGACGAGGTAAAAGATGTCGTTCCTGATTTCCTCATGCTCCTTCATGGCGTGCTCGATTCACCAGACATTCCGCTGAACGTGTCAAGAAGCTATCTGCAAAGCGACTCCAACGTAAAAAAGATCAGTCAGCACATCACCAAAAAGGTGGCTGACAAGCTTCAGGAGATGTACAAAAAGGATCGGCCTGACTTTGAGAAAAAATGGGATGACATCAGCATTTTCGTCAAGTACGGAATGATCAGCGACGAAAAGTTCTATGACAGAGCGAAAGACTTTGCTTTGCTCAGGAACACGCAGAGCAAGTATTACAATTTCGAAGAGTACCAGGCATTGACCAAAGACCTTCAAACCGACAAGGAAAAGAACCTCGTATATCTCTATACATCGGATCCGGCCAAGCAGCATAGTTTCATAGAGACAGCAAACCAAAAAGCATACGACGTGCTGGTTCTTGATGGCGTACTCGACAGCCACTTTGTCAACACCCTGGAACAGAAATTGGAAAAGACCCAATTCCGCCGGGTAGACAGCGATACCATCGACAAACTCATCGTCAAGGATGAAAAAATCGACAGCGTGCTGAGTCAGGCTGATCAGGATGCACTCAAAGGAATTTTCGAGAGCGCCATTGGCAATCCATCCATGACCGTGAGCATTGATTCACACGCGCCGGATCACCTTCCGGTCACCATTACCATGAGTGAGTGGGCCCGTCGGATGAAAGATATGGCTCGTACCGGTGGTGGAGGCGGCATGTATAGTTTCATGGGATCGATGCCTGATCAATACACGGTGTCGATCAACAGCAACCATGTCATGTCACAGAAAATTCTGAAGGCCAATGAAGCAGACAAGCCGGCTCTGGCGAAACAGGCATACGACCTGGCCTTATTGTCACAGGGTATGCTGACTGGATCTGACCTGACCAATTTTATAAAGAGGAGCGTTGACCTGGCTGCTCAGTAGCAAGATGGATTAGGGTAAAATAAAGTTTCCCTACTTTCGTTTTGTCATGATGAGGCTCAGGTTTCTGGCTTTTTCTCTTCTTTTCAGTACTCCCGTGGTGGTCCTGGGGCAGGACAGCCGTCCAAAGGAACCCATCGGAACGGAAGGACAATTCACCTTTGAAACAGACAAGCCATTCAAGTTGCTCGATCTGGATGAGCAGACTTCTGAACCCATTGTAGCCAAGAAAAAGAAGCCGAAGAAGAACACCTATTATGGCGTTAGAACCCGCAAAGCCTACGCGAGACGAGGGACAGGAGATCGAACAACCATCGAACTCTTCAACGTACTAAGGAAGGCTGAAAAGCCATCCATTTTTGTCCGGGATATCTACTGGTATGATTATACGCGCCGTGAGGTAAGGAAGACGGCCAACTTCGACATCACAAAAGGTGTGCTCCTTCATGGCCCGTATAAAAAGATGCAAAACGATGTCGTGCTGGAAGAGGGTATTTTTTACAAAGGCACCAAGCACGGCCGATGGATGCAGCATGACCGCAACGATGTGCTGAACGATAAGGAAAAGTACTACAAGGGTTGGCCTAAGGAATCACTGGTGACCTATTATGATCCCGCGGAGCGTAAACGGGTCAAGGAAATGGTCCCGGTGGAAATCGATGAACGTGAAGGGTTCTACTTTCTTTTTCATGAGAACGGCACAATAGCCGTCACCGGAGAGTACAAGTGGAATGAGAAGGTTGGGGATTGGATTGAAAACTATCCGAACGGAAAGCGAAAGAAAATCATTGCTTACCCCAAGGAACCCTTTGACGAATCCATCCGGCCATTTATCCGAAAGGAATGGGATGACAAGGGTCGCGAGATCTTTACATCAAACAAAGGTTAATAGAAGGCATCTTCTATATGGCGGATTTCGGGATGACCATCCATGAGGTTGACCGACACAATATCAAACCGCACATTACCCTTCCAGTTTTTCTCAAACATGTATTGTTCGGCGCCTTCAAAGATTTTCTTCTTCTTTTTGTAGTCAACGAATGCCTCCGGGAATCCAAACTCAATGGATGTACGGGTCTTTACTTCAACAAACAGCAGCCAGTTTCCCCTGCATGCAACCAAATCGATCTCTGATTTCCGATATCGATAGTTGCGGTTGAGAATGGTGAACCCTTGCTTTTCCAGAAACAAAGCAGCCAGTTGTTCACCCTCAGCGCCCCTTTTGATTTTATCAGTCATACCCTACCTTTGATCGCAAATTCCACCGGAAAAACTGCTGATGAAAAAATTGATTGAGGGATTTACCAGACAATTAG
The DNA here is from genome assembly GCA_016787625.1 of Cyclobacteriaceae bacterium. Lineage (GTDB taxonomy): Bacteria > Bacteroidota > Bacteroidia > Cytophagales > Cyclobacteriaceae > ELB16-189. Next base: position 24,799 of record JAEUUD010000003.1, on the reverse strand, counting down.
GTGAAGCACTTCGCATCGGACAGGCAGCTGACCTGGCCAGGCAGGGAAGCGATATCCGAAATGTGCTGATTACGGGTATGGGTGGAAGCGGCATCGGCGCGAACCTGGTGGAATCACTGACCTTTGGACGCATTCCTATTCCCATCACCGTTTGCAAAGGATACAACATCCCGCAATTCGTTAGCCCACATACCTTGTTCATCGCCTGCTCCTACAGCGGTAATACCGAAGAAACATTGTCGGCTATTCAGAAGGCCATGCTCAAGCGGTCTCATATTATCTGCATCACGTCAGGGGGAAAAATGCTCGAACTGGCCAAGGAGTACAATTTCCTCTACATCCAGCTTCCGGAAGGCTACGCCAGCCCAAGGGCGATGATTGGGTACATGGTGGTATCTCTCTTGTATGCGCTGTATCACACCAACCTGATTGGGGCAGCATTTATCAAGGAAACTGAAAATGCAATGGAGTACCTCGACCGCGGTGAAAAGGCCATCCAGGCGGAGGCGGAGATCATCTCAAAGAAGCTCAAGGGAAAATTGCCATTCATCTACTGCGATGGACGGCTGCTGGCGATGGCTACGCGATTTCAGCACCAGCTCAACGAGAATTCAAAACAACTCGCTCATGTGAATACATTTCCTGAAATGAATCACAATGAGATCGTCGGATGGCAATACCCGGAAAACATCCTGCCCCAGGTCCAGGTCATCTACTTGTATTCTGACCATGACCATGATCGTGTGGAAAAACGTCTTGAGATTTGCCGGGATATCTTTGAAAAACAATCGAACCCAATCATTGACATTGTGGCCCAGGGTGCGTCACTGCTTGAGCAATACTATTACCTCATTCACCTGACCGACTGGATTTCCTATTACCTGGCCAAAGAGAACAATGTGGATCCCGATCCTGTGAAAGCCATAGACTTTCTGAAAGGTGAGTTGGCAAAACTGAAGTGAATATCATAGCGAATGCCGAAGTAGAGATCATTGATCTGGGCCTGATCGACTATCAAAAGGCCTGGGATTATCAGGCAACCCTGTTCAACAAAATCCTTGATGCCAAGAAAGGCAATCGCAACCTTCCGTCAGATCAACAGACGCCCACCAGCAACTTCCTCATCTTCTGCGAGCATCCACCTGTGTTTACCCTGGGCAACAGCGGCAATCCAAACAACCTGCTTGTCAATGGCGTTGAACTTGAGAAAAAAGGAGCTACATACATTCACACCAACCGCGGCGGGGACATTACTTTTCATGGCCCGGGTCAGCTCGTGGTCTACCCGGTTATGGACCTTGAGAATTTCTTTACTGACATTCACAAGTACATGCGCACACTCGAAGAGGCGGTCATCAAGACCATTAACCGATACGGGATCAAAGGTGATCGCATAGAGGGACTTACTGGTGTATGGGTGGATCACCGGTCAGCATATCCAAAGAAGATCTGCGCGATGGGTGTAAAGACAAGCAGATGGGTAACCATGCATGGGCTTGCCCTCAATGTTAATCCCGACCTCCGGTTCTTTGACCTCATTGTACCTTGTGGCATTCAGGACAAGGGCATTACATCCATTGAAAAGGAAACCGGAACCATTCCAGACATGAGTGATGTTAAGAAGCAAATGGCAGATCACCTCATGGAGGTGTTTGCCATGAAACACAAGCCTTAATCCAAACATGATCAAAGACATTCCCAGGCCCGTAGTAGAGCATGTGACCCTCGCCATAGCAAGGGATCAAGGTCAGTCAGATGCTCCTACGTGGAAAGTTTATCTCATTAACAACAATGACCTGCCCATCGAAAACACCCTGGTTGCCAGCACAGGCTATGGTGTAAAGAATGGTGAGGAGCAGAAGACATCAACCCTCCGGCATTTCCTGGAGACTGTTGACTCAAGGAGCGTGGCCCTGATTGAACCTATTGATCCGGGGGTCTTTCACCTCAATAATGAATACTGGGTGAGTTACTATATCGGCAGAGAAATTTTTGACAAGCGCTTTGTATTCCTGCCCGACTCCATTCACGAGGACAACCTGACCTTTATCAAGGAATTGGATCGCGAAGGGATCCTTCATTCCTAGTTCGTCAGTCCAGGTATTTGTATCCCGAGCCTGTGTTGAGCAGAAGAATCTGTTCGGAGCCTTGAACCGAACCGTTGTGAACAAGGTGTTTCAATGCAGCGAGAAGCGCCCCACCCTCCGGTGCTATGAGGAGGCCTTCCTGCCGGGCTATCTCATTGGAAGCTGATAGAATCTCGTTCTCAGAAACACTGACAGGCCATCCGCCACTTTCTCTCATTACCCGAATGATGAGTGCTTCACCCATAGGGTTTGGGACGGCCAATCCACTGGCAACGGTCGCTTTACCACTGTAGTGCTGGGCGTTTTGCTGGCGTCCAAACCAGGTTTCAAGAATCGGTTGACAGTTTTCAGCCTGCACACAGTACATCCGCGGCAGTTTGTCAGCAATCCAACCCATTGCTATCATTTCCTTAAATGCTTTCCACATACCGATGAGGCCGGTTCCACCTCCGGTAGGGTACAGGATCACGTCAGGCAGTTCCCATCCGAACTGTTCAGCTATTTCATACCCAAGTGTTTTCTTTCCTTCCAGTCTGTAAGGTTCCTTAAGGGTTGAAACATCAAAGTAGACGCCATCACGATTCATTTCGGCAACACGCCTGGCACAATCACTGATCAGACCATCTTCAAGGATTAATGTCGCTCCAAACTTCTCACACTCTTCTTTAAAAGCGTGCGGTGTATGACGTGGCATGACAACAATGGCTTCCATCCCGGCCCTGGCGCAGTATGCACTCATGGCTCCTCCCGCATTGCCTGCTGTCGGAACAATGCAACGATGGATCCCAAGCTCTTTTGCTTTGGAGATCGCCATGCTCATACCCCTCGCTTTAAAAGAACCTGTAGGGTTAAGTGATTCATCCTTCAAGGACAACCGATCAAGTCCAAGAGGGCCAGCCAACTTGTCCATCATAATCACCGGGGTAAAACCTTCCCCAAGCGAAACAACATTCGCTCTGTCAAAAACAGGAAGCCATGGGAAGTAACGCCACATCGATCGATCCTGACGAATAATTTGAGCAGGTGTTAAATCCTCTAACCCATCATATCTGCAGAGCAGAACATTTTTGGCGCATCGATCACATGAGGCGAAAGTGTTCACCCGATCAGGGGGGTATTGCTTATCGCATACAGAACAATGGAGATGAGAAAGATGTGTTGATTGTCGAGAAACTTGCTGTTCGATTTCCATGTGGGCAATGTATTCCCACACGTGGTGCTGTGCCAATCACATTTCCTTATTGGCTATTACTTCAGGTTATGATGGCGCTTGGCGAGCCTGATAAATGACATATTGATTCCACCATGTTTTTCTCCGTGTCTTTGGATGAAGTAGAATTGTCGCGTCACTTTTAGTCCCGCAATGTTTAGTCGGATGAGGGTTCCGGACTTGAGCTCCTTTACTACAGAACGCAATGGTAAAAATCCAATGCACTCGTCGGCAAGAATAAAGTTTTTAAGGGCCTCTGTTCCCGAAAGTCGTACTCCGGTATTCAGATCCGCCAATTTCATTCCCGACTTGGTCAGTGCCGTTCTTAATGCCGCCAGCGTACCTGATCCTCGCTCCCGAAGGGCAACCGGATGCTTCCTCAGGTCTTTGACAGTCATTCTGCTAATCCGGGCCAATGGACTTGATGAAGAACAGACGGGTATTACTTCATCCGTCAGGAATGGCTCGCTGTGTACCCTGAAAGATTTGTTCTCCCCTTCAATGATGCCAAGATCAATTTCACGATCCAACAATGCCTTGAGTACGTTTTCTGAATTACGGTTGATGAGAATGATCTTCAGTTGTGGATGCTTGCGATGAAACTCGGAGAGTACGGAAGGTATCATATAAAGAGCGACGGTCGTACTTGCACCAATTTTTAGCTCTCCTTTCGCCAGCAAGTCATTGCTCAGCGAGCTGATATCAAAATGTGTTCTGTCACTAATCCCTTTTGCTTCCTGAATTCCATCAAAGAGTATTTTTCCTGCCTGTGTTAGTGCGATGGAGTTACCATTTCGGTCAAATAAGGGTGCGCCGTAGGCCTCCTCAAGTTGTCGAATATGTTTGCTAATAGCAGGCTGGGTGATGAACAGTGTCTGGCTAGCTTTGGTGAAGCTTTCAGCCTTCGCCACTTCAAGAAAAACAAGATGACCAAAAGAAAGCATTTGACGAACTTACCTGTTTCGATACCGCGTCCCAATCAGTTACTTTAGTGGCGGAACATATCGCACGATGAAAGGCAAACTCTATCTTATTCCAGCACCGCTGGCAGAAGGTACACAGGAAATCGTGCTAACCCCATTGCTGATCAGTACGACCAAAACAGTCGATCATTTTCTGTGTGAGAATGTGCGGACCGCCCGTAGGTTTATCAGTTCACTAAAGGTACATGCGTCGATTGAAGCCCTGCATTTCGACCTTCTCGACAAAGACACCACCTCTGAGGAAATAGAAGCCCTGATGGCGCCTGTACTTTCCGGAAAAGACATGGGGCTTATGAGTGAATCCGGTTGTCCCGCCATCGCCGATCCGGGCTCCCTGGCAGTTTCCTATGCACACAGGGCCGGGATAAAGGTGGTGCCCATTGTTGGGCCATCATCCATCATGCTCGCGTTGATGGCATCAGGAATGAACGGCCAGCGTTTTGCATTTCATGGCTACCTGCCCGTTGAGTCGAAAGAACGGGTTGCCGCGATACGCACGCTTGAGAGAGAATCGAAAGAAAAACAACAAACCCAGATATTTATTGAGACACCCTACAGAAACAATGCGCTGCTTCATTCACTGGTCAATACCCTGATGCCGCACACTGTTCTTTGTATCGCCGTCAATCTTACGGGCTCCGACGAGCAGGTCATTTCACAGCCTGTCAGTGCCTGGAAAAAGCAAGTGATTCAGCTTGAAAAAACACCTGTTACATTCCTGTTTCAGGCGACTTAGGTTCGGTGTGGTAAATAACGAAACCTCATTATCTTTGCGGCCTCAATCATTGCCCTAATCATACAATGGCTTATTTATTCACTTCCGAATCCGTTTCTGAAGGTCATCCCGACAAGGTTGCTGACCAGATTTCAGATGCTCTCATTGACTATTTTCTTGCTTATGACCCTCTTTCAAAGGTGGCTTGTGAAACTTTGGTGACCACCGGACAGGTGGTCCTCGCCGGAGAGGTAAAATCGGAAGCCTACCTGGACGTACAGGATATAGCACGTGAGGTTATTCGCAAAATTGGATACACCAAGAGTGAGTACATGTTTGAAGCCAACAGCTGTGGAATTTTTTCAGCCATCCATGAGCAGTCTTCCGACATCAATCAGGGTGTCGAGCGGAAGAAAAAAGAGGAGCAGGGAGCCGGTGATCAAGGAATGATGTTCGGGTATGCCACCCGTGAAACAGATAATTACATGCCCCTGGCCCTTGATCTGGCACACACGCTTCTCAGGGAATTGTCCGCCATTCGCCGGGAGGGCAAAGTCATGACCTATTTGAGACCGGATGCCAAATCCCAGGTGACGATTGAGTATGATGACCACGGAAAGCCACAGCGGATCGACACCATCGTTATCTCAACCCAGCATGATGATTTTGACAAGGATGCTGCCATGCTGAAGAAGATAAGGGAAGACGTGGTCAACATTCTGGTCACCCGGGTGAAAAAAGGTCTCCCAAAAAGACTTCAGTCACTCTTCGGAAAAGACATCAAGTACCATGTCAATCCTACCGGTAAGTTTGTGATTGGTGGTCCCCATGGCGACACGGGTCTTACGGGTCGCAAGATCATTGTTGATACCTACGGAGGAAAAGGAGCGCACGGTGGTGGGGCCTTCTCCGGAAAGGATCCTTCGAAAGTGGATCGGTCGGCTGCTTACGCGACGCGACATATTGCCAAGAACATGGTGGCCGCAGGTGTCTGTGATGAGGTATTGGTGCAAGTCGCCTATGCCATTGGTGTTGCACAACCTGTTGGGCTCTTTGTGAATACATACGGCACAGCCAAAGTGAAATTAACGGACGGCGAGATTGCCAAAAAAGTCAGCGCGCTGTTTGATATGCGTCCATACTTCATTGAAGAACGCTTCAAGCTCAGATCACCCATCTATTCAGAAACGGCTGCCTATGGGCATATGGGTCGTGAGCCACGCACCGTTGAAAAAGTCTTTAACAAGGGTACGAAAACTGAAAAGCGCGTGAAGGTTGAATTGTTTCCCTGGGAGAAGCTTGATTATGTGGATGCGGTTAAAAAAGCATTCAAACTCAAATAAAAAGAAGAAGGGCCCGCAGGCCCTTTTTTTATGAACGTTTGCTTTGGATTCTCTCCTTGAATTTGCCAAGCTGACTCCGTAAAGCCTCGGTGGCCATATCCGTCGCTGCCTCAAATGACCTTGCATGCTCTTTGGCAAAAAGATTTCTCCCCGGCACACTGATGCGAATCTCCACGGTCTTATTTTCTATGCCTTCATTGTTTAACCTCAGAAAAACCTCTCCTCCAACGAGTCGGTCATAGAAAGTATGGAGCTTGTCCAGACGTTGCTGAATAAAGTCAATGAGTTTTCGATCTGCGTCGAAATGGATGGAATGAACTTGTACTCTCATAATCTATCTGTTTAAAAGTGAAACATAACACGCTATGCTTTAGGATGGGCCTGATCAAATACTTTTTTCAACTTCTCCATCGAATTATGGGTGTATACCTGAGTTGCCGCAAGGCTGCTATGACCCAGAAGGTCCTTTACGGCATTGATCTCTGCACCTTTGTTGAGCAAGTGAGTGGCAAATGTATGCCGCAATACGTGAGGGCTCTTCTTCTCCACTGACGAAAACGAGGCGAGGTGTTTGGATACAATTCGGTAAACAAGCATTGGATAACATTTGCCACCTGAATCATTAACGATCAGAAGGTCGTGATCGTTTGCCGAGATCTCTTTATTTCTCCTTTTTCTATATCCATCAATCACTTCAGCCAGAGGTTCGGAGAAGGGGATGATGCGTTCCTTGTTTCTTTTGCCCAGTACTTTGATGGTGCGCTCCCTCATGTTGACCTGATTCTCTTTCAAACCGATCAATTCTGACAACCGCATGCCTGTACCATAAAGAAGTTCAAGAATCAGGCGTTCCCTCCACCCTGTATGATCATCTTCAAAAAGCGGATTCTCCAGCGTTTTGGTCATGTCCGGCTCCTTGACAAAGTGTGGAAGCTTCTTCTTCGTCTTAAGCACCTTGATCTTAAGCATAGGATCCTTCTCAATCAGTTCCTGACGCATCAGGAATTTATAGTAACTCCGAAGGCTGGCGATTTTCCTGTTAACCGATGTTGCATCAAGTTTTCGTTCGACAAGGGAAACAATCCACGATCTGACCATGGAATAAGAAGCTGACTGGGTGAGCTCCTCATAGGTTTCAGTGAGATACTCTTCGAATTGGGTCAGGTCGTTCTGATAGGAAGTAACGGTGTGTGTGCTAAACCGCTTTTCGAATCGAAGGTAATTGAGGAAAGAATCTATCATACTTCCACTGACCAGGCGCCACTAGAAATGTAAAAAAAAAATCCCCCCGGGAAAAGTGCCCGGAGGGATATATTCCTAATTCCTGAAATTCGACTAGTAGTTTTCCTTAACGAACTGTTGCTGGCGATAGACTGCACGCAGCACCTGGCCACGCCGTTTTACTGATGGCTTTTCGAATGATGTGCGGGCACGGAGTTCGCGCAGAACGCCCGTTTTCTCAAACTTCTTCTTGAACCGCTTCAGCGCCTTGTCAATTGACTCGTTTTCCTTGATGTTGATGATCAGCATGCCTTTTCTTGTTAGGGCCGCAAATATAGCTGAAACCCGCTCTATTATGCAAGATTACTTCAAAATCGACCTGGAAATGACCAATTTCTGAATTTCCGATGTCCCCTCGCCGATCGTGCACAGCTTGGCATCCCTGTAGAACTTCTCTGCCGGGAAATCCTTGATATAACCATAACCACCAAAAATCTGGACCCCCTCATCGGCGACATGAACCGCCACTTCGGAAGCATAAAGCTTGGCCATCGCTGATTCCTTGTTAACACTCTTGCCAAGGTCCTTCAACTCTGCAGCCCTGAAAGTGAGCAGGCGTGCGGCCTCCACTTTGGTAGCCATGTCAGCAAGCTTGAACGATATTCCCTGAAAGGTTGAAATGGGTTTGTTGAACTGATGTCTCTCCTTCGAATACTGTAGCGCAGCATCGAAAGCGCCCTGTGCTATTCCAACGCTGAGGGCTGCAATTGAAATCCTTCCGCCATCAAGAACCTTGAGTGATTGAATAAAGCCATCGCCTTCTTTTCCCACCCGCTGGCTCACATGAACACGACAGTCCGTGAAAATAAGTTCCGCCGTTTCAGATGCCCTCATCCCAAGCTTGTTCTCTTTCTTGCCTGACGTGAACCCCTTTGTCCCCTTTTCAATGATAAAAGAGGTCATTCCATGTGAATCTCCTATTTCACCGGTTCTGGCTATAACCACGGCAACATTGCCGCTCTTCCCGTGTGTAATGAAGTTCTTGGCGCCATTCAGTACATAGTAATCTCCATCCCGCTTCGCAACGGTACGCATGTTGCCTGCGTCGGAACCCGTATTCGGTTCGGTAAGACCCCAGGCTCCAATCCATTCTCCGCTGGCAAGTTTAGGGAGGTACTTCTGCTTTTGCTCCTCTGATCCAAACTGCAGAATGTGATTGGTGCAAAGTGAATTGTGCGCCGCAACGGATAGCCCGATTGAACCATCAATTCTGGATACTTCCGAAACGACCGTTACATACTCCTTGTAGCTCAATCCTGCTCCACCATATTCAGTAGGAACGAGGACGCCCATGAGCCCAAGCTTCCCCATCTCATGAAAAAGGTCTACAGGAAACTCTTGTGATTCATCCCACTTCATGATGTTCGGCCGGATGTATTTTTCACCAAAATCCTTGACCATTTGAGCCATCATTTGCTGGCCTTCCGACAAATCGAATCCTAGTGTCGGAGGGGCTACTTGCGTCATATTCATGTGTCTGTCGTTATAAAGGATTTCAAAAGTACACCATGTTGACTCATTAACCAAACAACTGTTAGGCTCGTTATTTAACGGAATTTGGAGTATTTCTTGGAGGCAAAGCGTATTTTTGGCCTCCCTAATCGTTTTACATGAAAATCACCGTAGTAGGCACAGGATACGTTGGACTAGTCACGGGCACTTGCTTTGCCGAAACGGGCAACACGGTCATTTGCGTGGATAATGACGTGCAAAAGGTGGCTAGCCTGCGGTCTGGAAAAATGACGATTTACGAGCCAGGCCTGGACGATTTGTTTGAGCGAAATGTCAAGCAGGAACGTCTTTCATTTACTACGTCCCTGAAGGATGGGATCATGAATGCACAGGTCATTTTTCTGGCCTTGCCTACTCCTCCAGGCGCTGACGGAGCAGCCGATCTCAAATATGTTCTTGGAGTGGCAGCCGAACTTGGAACCTTGCTGCAACAGTATGCCGTCATCGTTGACAAGAGCACAGTTCCTGTTGGTACATCAGAAAAAGTTGCAGAAAAAATCAGACAAACATCAAAGGTTGACTTTGACGTTGTTTCCAACCCGGAATTCCTCCGTGAAGGAGCTGCCGTTGAAGACTTCATGAAACCCGACCGGGTCGTTATTGGAACATCCTCGCCACGAGCCCGCCGACTGATGGAAACTTTGTATGCACCATTCGTGCGACAGGGGAATCCTGTCATCTTCATGGATGAGCGCTCTGCCGAGCTTACCAAATACGCGGCCAATGCTTTTCTGGCAACCAAGATTACGTTCATGAATGAAATCGCCAACCTATGTGAACGGGTTGGTGCAGATGTGGATGCCGTGAGAAGGGGATTAGGAACAGATAATCGGATCGGGAAACGGTTTCTTTTTCCAGGCATAGGATATGGAGGAAGTTGTTTCCCCAAGGATGTTCAGGCATTGGCTAAAACCTCGGAAGACATTGGTTATGATTTCAAGATCCTGAAGTCGGTTATGACTGTCAACGATGCGCAGAAAACGACTTTGATCCCAGCCATCCGAAATCACTTCGGTAACTTGAGTGGTAAGACCATCGCCTTCTGGGGCCTTTCGTTCAAGCCTCAAACGGACGACATACGTGAAGCGCCAGCGCTGTACAACATAGAAGTCCTTCTCGAAGAGGGTTGTAGCATTCGTGCCCATGACCCTGAAGCTATGGATAACACAAAGGCTGTCATGGGAGAGAAAATTACCTACCATGAAAATCCTTATGACGCTGCGCAAGGTGCTGATGCCATCTTTATTGCTACAGAATGGGCCGAATTCCGCACACCGGATTTTGGTAAATTAGCTTCCATCATGAAGAACAAAGTAATTTTCGACGGCAGGAATCTTTATGACCTCCGGGATATGGAGGGACTCGGCTTTAAGTATATCAGCATCGGCAGAAAACCCATTCATGGCTAAGCCGCGCGTATTGATTACCGGCGCTGCCGGCTTTCTCGGTTCTCATTTATGTGACCGGTTTATCCGCGAAGGATTTCATGTCGTTGCCATGGATAACCTCATCACCGGGGAAATGAAGAATATTCAACACCTGTTTCCTCTTCAGGATTTTGAATTTCATCATCACGATGTATCGAAATTCGTTCATGTTGCTGGGAATCTTGAGTATATCCTTCACTTTGCTTCACCGGCAAGCCCCATCGATTATCTGAAAATCCCCATCCAAACCCTCAAGGTGGGCTCATTGGGTACGCACAACCTCCTGGGCCTGGCGCGGGCCAAAGGATCACGCATTCTTGTAGCCTCAACATCGGAAGTCTACGGAGACCCAACTGTTCATCCCCAAACTGAGGAGTACTATGGGAATGTGAACCCTGTTGGTCCTCGCGGAGTTTATGACGAAGCCAAGCGCTTTCAAGAAGCGATCACGATGGCTTACCATACCTATCATGGTGTGGATACAAGAATTGTAAGGATCTTCAACACCTATGGTCCGCGTATGCGACTCAATGATGGACGCGTTCTTCCGGCTTTTATTGGCCAGGCCCTTCGTGGTGAGGACTTGACGGTATTTGGCGAGGGCAAACAAACCAGGTCATTCTGTTATGTGGACGATCTGATCGAAGGGATCTTTCGTCTCCTTATGTCGAACTATGCTATGCCGGTTAACATCGGCAACCCGGATGAGATCACCATCCTGGACTTTGCCAAGGAGATCATCCGGCTTACGGGGACTAGCCAAAAAATAATTTTTGAACCATTGCCCAAGGATGATCCAATGCAACGTCAACCGGATATCACCAAGGCAAAGAAGCTTCTGCAATGGGAGCCCAAGGTTTCCCGTCGTGATGGTTTGAAAATCACCTACGAATACTTCAAGACCTTGAGTCATGAAGAACTTTACCAGAGAGACCATAAGAATTTTGACAACTATTCACGATGAAACGAAGAATCCTGATTACCGGCGGCGCAGGATTTATCGGTTCACATGTTGTGCGACGGTTTGTCAAAAATTATCCTGCCTATAAGATCGTCAACCTTGACAAATTGACTTATGCAGGCAACCTGGAAAATCTTTCTGAAGTTGAGGGCTCGCCTAATTATTCATTCGTCAAGGGAGATGTTCTCGATGGCGCATTCGTCAAGTCGGTTATGGTGAATGAAGGGATCGACAGTATTATTCACCTGGCCGCCGAATCTCATGTAGACCGCTCCCTCGAAACGCCTGCTGATTTTGCCGTAACCAATGTTGTCGGCACCCTCACCCTTCTTCACAGTGCTCGTGAAGTCTGGAAGTCAGCGCTGGATGGGAAACTCTTTTATCACATCTCAACAGACGAAGTGTATGGATCGTTAGGCGCAACGGGGCTTTTTACAGAAGAGTCTCCAATGGATCCACGATCTCCATACTCAGCATCCAAAGCGGGCAGTGACCACTTTGTCAGTGCTTTCAGCCACAGTTACGGATTCCCAGCCATCATCTCGCGTTGCTCAAACAACTATGGCCCCAATCACTTTCCAGAAAAGCTTATCCCACTGATGATTCACAACATCATTCAGGGCAAGCCACTACCTGTTTACGGAAAAGGAGAAAATGTTCGGGATTGGTTATACGTTGAAGATCACGCCTCAGCCATCGATACGATATTTCATTCCGGCCGGCCTGGAGAAGTCTATAACATCGGTGGCAACAATGAATGGAAGAACATTGACCTCGTACACTTGCTCTGTCAGGTCATGGATCAAAAAATGAAGAGGACACCGGGCACGGCCGAGCAACTGATCACTTTTGTGAAAGATCGCCCTGGACATGACCTTCGGTACGCCATTGATTCATCCAAGCTAAAACGTGAACTTGGATGGAGTCCCTCGGTAGATTTCCCTACGGGCCTTAAGAAGACTGTCAATTGGTATTTTGATAATAAGGAATGGCTTGAGCACGTAACTTCAGGCGCTTATCGCCAATATTATGACAGGATGTACAGCAACCGGTAATAACAACGTTTGAATAAGACAACATGAAGGGAATCATCCTTGCTGGCGGATCAGGAACCCGGCTTCATCCACTCACGCTTGTGCTAAGCAAGCAACTCATGCCGCTGTACGACAAGCCCATGATCTATTATCCGCTCTCTGTGCTGATGATGTCCGGCATCCGTGAAATCCTGATCATTTCCACTCCTCACGACCTTCCGCTTTTCAAAAAACTCCTTGGCGACGGAAAACAGTTGGGATGTTCGTTCTCCTACGCTGAACAACCGAAGCCAGAAGGACTTGCTCAGGCTTTTATCATCGGAGAATCATTTATCGGGAAGGACAAAGTTGCGCTGGTGCTGGGGGACAACATATTTTATGGATCAGGATTGATTGAGCTGCTTCAGCAGCACACCAATCCTGACGGTGGTGTGGTATTCGCCTATCACGTGCAGGATCCGGAGCGTTATGGAGTTGTGGAGTTTGGCCAGGGCAACAAGGTCATTTCCATTGAAGAGAAACCCGCGAAGCCGAAGTCTCACTACGCAGTGCCGGGACTTTACTTCTATGACAATGATGTCGTGCAGATTGCGAAGTCTCTAAAACCGAGCCCACGGGGTGAACTGGAGATAACCGACATCAATAACGCCTACCTTAAAAAAGGAAAATTGCGCGTGGGAACAATGAGCCGTGGTACTGCATGGCTGGACACCGGTACGTTTGATTCTCTTATGCAAGCCAGCAACTTCATTCAGCTGATTGAACAGCGGCAAGGGCTGAAGATCGGGTGCATTGAAGAGATAGCCTATCGACTGAACTACATTACCGCCCCGCAACTGCTTGAACTTGCCCGGCCATTGGAGAAAAGTGGCTATGGTACTTACCTGAAAAGAGTGGTAGAAGGATAGCTATTCCTCTTCGTAAAGCACCTGAACAACAACGCGCCCAACCATATTCAGGGTTTCCCTTGAGATGATATTCATGTTGTCTCGCTGCGTGTGATGAAAGGAACCGAAGTAACCAACACCAGGCTCGAACGGGGTGATATCAATCATCTGAATGTTTCCCAACTCATTAACGAACAGGTGATCGTCGACAATTGCCTCTTCTGTGTGCTTGATGAATTGAGGTCCATATCCGAGACGTGCTGCTGTGTTCCAAACTTTCTCGACAATGGGTGCCGCGTAAACCACTGAAGAAGCATCTCTAAAGAATCTTGCATCTTTTCCACCTACCATATCGAGCAGGATTCCATAGTGGGCGCGATACGCCGGTTTATGTTTATGCTTGGCCCAATACTGTGAGCCGAGGCACCACCAGGAGTCCAGGCCTTCGGGCCTGGGAACCGTGCCATCTTCCTTGTCGCGCTCACCCCAATCCTCACCATCAAAGAAGATCATATCAACACCTACCTCTGGTGACTGCTGACTCATCAGGCGAGCCACTTCCAGTAGTACACCTACGCCGCTTCCACCATCGTTGGCTCCATCGAATGGTTTGTCAGGAAATTCTGCATCCTTGTCGGAGAAAGGTCGGGTATCCCAGTGTGCCGCCAGAATGATTCGCTTCTGCTTGTCCGGATTAAAACTCCCGATGATATTTCTTAGAGATAGTTTTTGTGCGTCAAAGGTCTTCGCCTCAAACGTCTGTTCGATCACCCGTGCACCATATTTCTTTAGGGTAGCTGCAATGAAATCACCTGTCTGCCGATGTGATGGTGAATTGGGTATTCTGGGTCCGAAGGCAACTTGGCGTTCAATCAAACGATAAGCAGAATCCGCGTTGAACACAGGAACCTTGACTTCCTTGATGGATGTCTCACTGGATGCCTTCTTGTCGCCACAACCGTTGAGAGCCAACGTCAGGAAAAGAATAACTACTATAGGTCCGGACTGGATACGCATGTAAATCAGAATGTTAGCTTGTTACTACTGTTGGCCGAAAGATAAAAAAGAACTACATTTGCATACTTCTTATTAGAACAATGAAAGAGGGGACCAAAAGTCCCCTCTTTGTTTATCGAAAATGATGGAAATACGGTCAAAATTGGAAGATTTAGTCGCTAAGAGCCTTAAACCCGGCCATTTTCTGGTCGAAGTAATCGCCTCAGCCAAAAATCTTTCAAAAATTACTGTTGTCATCGATGGTGACAACGGCGTGACCATTGACGATTGTGGGGAGCTTAGCCGCTCATTGTCGTCCAGGCTGGATGAAATGGATTTTGGAACAAGTCGGTATGTGTTGGAAGTGACCACACCTGGCGTTGATCATCCACTGAAACTTCAAAGACAGTATGTGAAGAATGTGGGAAGGGGTCTGAAAGTACAGCGCCGAGACAAGAGCCTTGTAAGCGGTAAACTGGATCGTGCGGATGCTGCTGGCGTAGTACTCAAGCAAGAAATTAAGGAAGGCAAGAAGGTTTCCGAAAGAGAAATTGTCATACCCTTCAATGACATCGAGAAAGCATTTGTAATGGTATCTTTTAAATAACAGTTTATGGATATATCCAATTTGATTGAATCGTTCGCTGACTTTGCCAAGCAGAAGAACATTGATCGTCCGACCATGATTCGAATCCTGGAGGATGTCTTCCGTACGATGATCAAGAAAAAATATACGTACGATGACAATTTCGACATCATCATCAACGCTGACAAAGGCGATCTTGAGATCTATCGCATTCGTGAGATTGTCGAAGACGAATCTGAAGACATCTGGGATCACGATAAAATCAGTGTGACAGAAGCCCGGAAAATTGAACCTGATTTCGAAGTAGGCGAGGAGGTTTCTGAGCCAATCGAGATTGAAGATTTTGGCCGCCGCGCTGTGACGACTGCCCGGCAGACGCTGATGCAGAAAGTAAAGGATCTTGAAAAAGATATTCTATTTCAGAAATACAAGGACATTGTCGGCGAGATCATCACCGGCGAGGTTTACCAGGTATTGAGTCGCGAAGTATTGTTGATCGATGCTGAAGGCAATGAAATTTCCATTCCCCGCGGTGAACAGATTCCCAAAGACCGTTATCGGAAGGGCGAAAACGTGCGGGCCATCGTTCACAAAGTTGAAATGGTGAATGGCAATCCAAAGATCGTTCTGTCTCGCACGTCTCCTGTTTTTCTTGAGCGCCTGTTCGAACAGGAAGTACCCGAGGTTTACGATGGATTGATCACCATCAAGAAGGCAGTGCGGGAGCCCGGTGAACGCGCCAAGGTAGCCGTGGAGTCTTACGACGACCGTATTGATCCGGTAGGCGCTTGCGTAGGGATGAAAGGGTCACGCATTCACGCCATTGTTCGTGAGCTTCAGAATGAAAACATTGATGTGATCAACTTCACAGAAAACCTGGAATTGTTTATCCAGCGCGCCCTGAGCCCCGCCAAACTGGTCAGCATGAAAATTGACAAGGAGAACAACAGGGTATCAGTATATCTCAAGCCGGACCAGGTTTCCCTGGCGATCGGCAAGGGAGGGCTCAATATTAAACTGGCCAGTCGGTTGGTCGGTATGGAGATCGATGTGTTCCGTGAGCTCGGTGAGCAAACAACAGAGGAAGATGTTGATCTGGATGAATTCTCAGACGAGATCGAAAGCTGGGTCATCGATCAGCTCAAGCAAATAGGCCTTGACACGGCGAAGAGTGTGTTGGCTCTTAACAAGGAAGAACTTGTGCGCCGAACTGATCTCGA
This sequence comes from Cyclobacteriaceae bacterium, assembly GCA_016787625.1. Taxonomy (GTDB): domain Bacteria; phylum Bacteroidota; class Bacteroidia; order Cytophagales; family Cyclobacteriaceae; genus ELB16-189. Next base: position 8,557 of record JAEUUD010000003.1, on the reverse strand, counting down.
AGAAGAGACTGTCGACAATGTTGTCGCTGTGTTGAGCAAGGAATTTGAATAAATTAACAGATAATATCCGCTAAATCAGAAAAAACATAGTCAACTTTGAGCATGGCAGAAGAAAAAATGATACGGTTAGGACAGGCTTCGCGCAAACTCAATGTGGGTCACAACACCATATTGGAATTTTTGGCGAAGAAAGGTTTTGCCGTTGAAAACAATCCGAATGCAAAACTTACCTCTGAGCAGTTTGCCATGCTCGCCAAGGAGTATGCGTCTTCCGCCTCTGAGAAGATAGAAGCCTCCGTACTAACCATTGGCGCCAAGCATACGGAGACGCTGACCATCCAAAGCGACCCGGAGACTCACCGCAAGAAGACAGAGGAGGACGATAATATCCTCATCAAGAATCTTGGATCGAAAGAGATCAAGGCGAAGGAAGAAGGAAAACCGGAGAAAGTACAGCGCGAGACAGCCAAGCTTGAAGGCATCAAAGTGCTGGGCAAAATCGAGCTTGAAAAAAAGAAGAAGGAAACACCGGTTAAAGATGAAGTGAAAGCTGTGGAGCCACCAAAAGCTCCTGAAGCTGAAAAGCAACCTGAACTTGAGTTGATCAAGGCCAAGGCCAGCAAGCTGCAAGGCCTGAAGGTCGTCGACAAAATTGAGTTGCCTGAAGAGAAGAAACCTGCGCCGGCTGAAAGCCGCGATGATTCCCGCAAAAAGCGGCCAAGAAAGAGGATTGTATCCCTTCCCAATGAGAAGGGTCGCTCCTCAGCAGGTGCTGGGTCAAAACGACCCATGACAGCCAAGGGTGAGCCTTCGGAAAAAGAAATCCAGGACCAAATCAGGGCGACCCTTGCCAAGCTCAGCGGAGGTCAGAAGAAATTCTCAGGCGCTAAATACCGCAAGGAGAAAAGACAGGCCGTCTCGGAAGCAGAAGAAGAAAAAATGCTGAAAGAGCAGGAGGCTTCAAAGACTTTGCGTGTTTCGGAATTTATTTCTGCCAATGACCTGGCCTCCATGATGAATGTGTCGGTTAACGATGTCATCTCAACATGCATGAACCTGGGCATGTTCGTATCGATCAACCAGCGTCTTGATGCCGAGGCGATCACGGTGATCTCTGACGAATTCGGTTATGATGTCCAGTTCATTTCCTCGGAGGAGGAAGCTGTACAGGAAGAGGTTAGCGAGCCGGAAGAAAGCCTGCTACCACGTGCCCCCATCGTTACGATCATGGGTCACGTTGACCACGGTAAAACTTCCTTGCTTGACTACATCCGCAATACGAAAGTGGTTGCTTCAGAAGCCGGGGGTATTACACAGCACATCGGCGCATATGATGTGACCACCAAGAGCGGACAAAAAATTGCATTTCTCGATACTCCCGGTCACGAAGCGTTTACCGCCATGCGTGCCCGCGGAGCCAAACTCACCGATGTAGCCATTATCGTGGTTGCTGCTGATGATGATGTAATGCCCCAGACGAAGGAGGCAATCAATCACGCACAAGTCGCTGGTGTACCCATCGTGATTGCCATCAATAAAATTGACAAGCCTACTGCCAATGCGGATAAGGTGAGGGAATCGCTTTCCAAGAACAACATCCTTGTTGAAGAGTGGGGAGGAAAATACCAGTGCCAGGAAATTTCGGCCAAGACCGGTAAAGGCATTGACGAACTCCTGGAAAAGGTCATTCTGGAATCCGAACTCCTTAGCCTGAAGGCCAATCCAAACAAACCGGCTGTGGGCTCCGTGATTGAAGCATCCCTGGACAAGGGTCGTGGTTACGTGGCTACCGTGATGGTTCAAAGCGGCACCCTCAGGGTTGGTGATATCGTTCTTGCGGGGTCTAATCATGGCCGTGTTAAAGCCATGTTTGAAGACACCGGTGCAAGAATCAAGGAGGCTGGGCCTTCTTCGCCGGTCCAGGTACTGGGCCTTGATGGCGCACCGCAGGCCGGTGAAAAGTTTGCTGTGTATGAAACGGACCGCGAGGCGCGCGAAGTAGCCACCAAACGGGCACAGCTTGTACGTGAACAGAGCATCCGCACCAAGAAGCACATTACACTTGATGAAATTGGCCGACGGATTGCCATCGGTTCTTTCAAACTGCTCAACGTCATCGTCAAGGGTGACGTGGATGGTTCAGTAGAAGCGCTATCAGATTCATTGTTGAAACTGTCTACACCAAAGATTCAGGTGGGGATCATTCACAAGGCTGTGGGGCAGATTTCTGAGTCAGACGTACTGCTTGCCTCTGCTTCCGATGCCGTCATCGTAGGATTTCAAGTACGTCCTTCAGCCTCGGCGAGAAGGCTTGCGGAGAACGAGGAGATCGAGATTCGTCTCTATTCAATCATCTACGACGCCATCAACGATGTCAAGAGTGCCATGGAGGGTATGCTTGAAAAAGAAATGGAAGAAGTCATTGTCGGAAACGCCGACGTGCGCGAAGTATTCAAGATTTCCAAAGTGGGCACCATCCTCGGATGTATGGTCACAGACGGGTATATCAAACGCGCTAACCCAATACGACTTATCCGTGATGGTATTGTGGTTTATGCCGGCAAGCTCAGCTCGCTCAAGCGCTTCAAAGACGATGCGAGTGAAGTGCGCTCCGGCTTCGACTGCGGTATGGGTATCGAGGGCTTCAACGATATGAAAGTCGGGGATGTGATTGAAAGCTATGAGAACCGCGAAGTGAAGAAGATCTAAAAAGTAAAGCGAGCATAAAAAAAGCCTCAGGAATCCTGAGGCTTTTTTATTTTCCTTGCGGGGCTAGAATTTTACTTCCGGCGCCTTCTCGGAACCGGCTTCCGCCTTGAAATATCCTCTTTCGGTGAATCCGAATAACGATGCGAAAATGACAGCGGGGAAAGTCCTCCGCGACTTGTTATACTCATTCACCGCATCATTAAAGCGTTGACGAGAAACATTGATGCGATTTTCCGTGCCTTCAAGCTGAGCCTGCAGATCGAGGAAATTCTGGTTTGCCTTCAGGTCGGGATAGTTTTCTGCAACAGCAAGAAGTCGACCCAAAGCTGAACTCAGTCCGCCTTGTGCTTGCTGAAAGGCAGCAATGTTATCTGGTGTCAGATTGCTGGCATCAATTTTCACCTGGGTGGCCGACGCGCGAGCCTCCATGACCTTGGTGAGCGTTTCTTGTTCAAAGTTCGCATATCCCTTCACGGTGTTGACGAGGTTAGGGATCAGATCAGCCCGGCGTTGATAATCAGATTCTACATTACCCCAGGCAAGTCCAACATTCTCCTGCTTGCCGACGAGGCCATTGTAGGAGGTGAACCCCATGATCACCAAAACACCCAAAATGATCCAAATTAGGTACTTTCTCATATGTCAGTTTTTATGTTTAGGCAAAGATAAACATACCGTCACATTCAAGGTCGTTCACAAAAATGTGTTGATGCTATCGAACAAACAGAACAAGCCCTTTGAGGTACTCGCCTTCCGGATGATAAATAGAAACAGGATGATCCGGTGGTTGTGAAAGGGTATGCAATACCTGTATTTCACGCCCCGATTGTATGGCGGAAGAAACAACCGTATCAAAAAACAGTTGTCGGTCAACAACCTGCGAACAAGAAAAAGTAAAAAGTATGCCTCCTGACTTGATCACGCGCATGGCTTCTGCATTCAGTCGCTGGTAGCCTTTCATTGCCTGGTGGCGTGCCTCCTTGTGTTTTGCAAATGCAGGAGGGTCAAGCACAATGATGTCGTATGCATCCTTCTTGTCCTTCAAAAAATCAAAAGTATCAGCTGCTACGCAGGGGTTTGTTCCGGCATCATATCCGTTAAGTGCAATATTCTTTCTAGCCATCTCAATGGCACGCTCGGACACGTCTATGGAATCAACACGCCTGGCTCCACCTTGCATGGCATAAACCGAAAATCCACCTGTATAGCAGAAAGTATTCAGGACCGTTTTGTCATTGGAAAGGCTGCCCAACAATCGGCGATTTTCTCGCTGGTCGATGAAAAATCCCGTCTTCTGCCCAGACTCCCAGTTGATCAGAAATTTGTTTCCGTGTTCAATGACTTCATGAGGCACTGTGCTCGTGCCCTGCAGATACTCACTCTCCGATTTCCCATCACCCGTGGCCATTCCCTTGTAATAAATGTCACGAAGGTCTCCTTCAAGTTCCTCCTTCAAAGCCTCACCAATCAAATGACGATCGGCATGGATTCCTGCGCTGTGTGCTTGCACAACAGCAGCCGAACCATAGACATCAATGATTAATCCTGCCAGACCATCGCCTTCACCATGCACGAGTCTGAAGCAATTCGTCCTGGGATTGACAATGTTCAGGTTCTTTCTCACACTTAACGCAGCGCGAATCTTTACTGAGTAGAAATCCGATCCTGGGACTGAGGAAAAAGAAAGAAGTCTTACCGAGATGGTGCCAGGCTGAAAATGACCATATCCCAGAGCACTGCCAGTTGAATCCCTGACACAAACCCAATCACCGTTTTCGATTTTACCCTGTTTTGTTTGAATCGCACCAGAGAAAACCCAGGGATGAAACCGCTTTACCGACGCTTCACGTCCTTTCTTCAGGAAAACGTCACCTTTTATGTCCATATCAAATGGAATGGGGTATTAGCCTCTCCTTTCATAAACCAGGCATCGAATGGGGTCAGTATAATTTTTGATTTTCAATGCTTACAGGTTCAAGATAGAAAATGTAATCTTGCATGGATAAATTTCATCCATTCGATATGAAAGTATTTCTGGTATTGGTCATTCTTATGGTCGCCGGATGTTCAACTGAACCTTCGGCCACGGTTGAAGAGAACGGGTTGAAGCCAACGGGCATTCTGGAAAAATTTACGGACACACCCGGGTTGATACGGGCAGAAGAGATGGATGCTGCTGGCCGTTTGGTTACCATCGGATATTGGCTCAATGGAAAAAAAGAAGGGGCCTGGACCGATTATACCGAAGATGATCGGGTTTTCAGATTGACAACCTACGTTCAAGGGAAGAAGGAAGGTATATACCTTGAGTTTGACACAAGCAACCGGATTACAAAACGGTGCTTCTATCACAACGATCTGCGGCATGGAAAATACATTGAGTACTCACCCCTCAAGCTGAAAGAGGAGCGGCACTATATTAACGGCAAGATGGAAGGTGTTGCGAGGGTATATTTCAATGACGGCAAGCTGATGGAAGAAGGCTATTATAAAGACGGCCTGCGCGAGGGTGCTTCCAGGTGGTTTGACCGCGAGGGAACCATGACCCTTCAATACGAATACCACAAGGGTGAATTGGTCAAAAAATAGCCCATTAAGGCCATTTCTGAACCTATTTCTCCAAATAATCGTATTTAGAATACCCTGAAAAAATGTCATTCGGGGGATGAAGAATTTGCCGGTTTTTTCTGCTGGCATAATTTTTACGGAGGAGATTCTTGCAAAAAACAGCTAAAAACAGATTGAGTATGAAGGGCTTTGCTTCCATGGTCATGGCCGCAATCGTCGGCAGTGCACTTACCCTGTTGACAACAGGATATTTTAACAAGAAACAAGAGGGTGTACGGATAGAACATGTCGGTACCCCCGTTACACAGGTAGGCTTCACAAAAAATGAAGCTGGTGACGTTGTGCCGCTGGACTTCACGGCAACTGCCGAAAAGATTACCAAGGCAGTCGTCCACATTCGTTCAACCTCTGAAGGCAAGTCTACCGCACGCGACAAGGCGCCGGAGACAATGGATCCTTTTCAATTTTTCTTCGGACCAGGCACGCCTCAGCAACGTGGCCCAAGTCAAAGTTCCGGAAGTGGGGTGATCATTAACCCGGATGGTTACATCGTTACCAACAACCACGTTGTGCAGGGAGCCGATGTCGTTAATGTGACGTTGTTCGACAACAGGTCTTTTAAAGCTGACGTTATTGGTACCGACCCTGACACGGACCTTGCGTTGATAAAGATTAGTCAGAAGGCTCTGCCATACCTTTCGTTTGTTAATTCAGATCAATCGAAGGTGGGAGAATGGGTGCTTGCCGTGGGAAATCCCTTTAATCTGAATTCAACCGTTACCGCGGGCATCATCAGCGCCAAAGGACGAAACATTAACATCATCAATTCCGGCGAACGTTCCGAGTCAGGAACAACAGCCATCGAGTCATTTATTCAAACGGACGCGGCCATCAATCCCGGCAACAGTGGCGGCGCTCTGGTGAATCTGAACGGTGGACTCCTTGGAATCAATACAGCTATCGCCAGCCCTACCGGATCCTATTCGGGCTATGGCTTTGCCATACCATCAAACATTGTCAGCAAGATTGTTGAAGACCTGCTGACTTTTGGAACTGTACAACGCGGATGGCTCGGAATCCAGGTAGGAAGTGTCAACAGTGACTTGGTAAAGGAGGAGGAACTATCGGTCAATGAAGGGGCTTACGTCAGTGGCTTTGGAGATATGGAAGAACGAAGCGCTGCCAAGCAGGCAGGAATCATGCAAGGGGATGTTATTGTAAAACTTGACGAAACACTGATCAAGTCAAGCTCAGGCTTGATTGAGTACATTGGGAGAAAGCGCCCTGGTGACAAGGTGAATGTCACCGTCAATAGAAAAGGAAAGGAGAAGCTAATCTCTGTTACTTTGAAAAACCGGGAAGGCAGCGTCAACTCAATCCGTCGGGAAGAGCGAGATGCTGTAGCCGCCCTTGGCATAGAACTCGAAGATGCCGATCCCAAGTTGCTGAAGCGACTGGAGATCAGCAGTGGTGTGAGGGTAAAGGCACTTGGTAATGGCAAAGCTTCACGTTATACCGATATGAGAGAGGGGTACGTCATTACGGCCATTGACAACAAGCCTGTAAAGACGGCCCGGGAAGTCAATGCCATCATTAAAAGCAAGAAAACAGGTGAACTGATTACTTTTTCGGGCGTTTACGAAGACTTTGCCCGGGAGTATATATATGCTGTAAGAATGTAAATCCTAATATCAGTTTGTATGAGGAGAATGTTCAAAAAAGGAGAGCGCGTCCGCAATGTAGTGGACGGCAAAGTGGTTGAGGTTCTGAAGTATCTCAAGAAGAATCTGGTTGAAGTGAAGTGGTTTGATCTCCGTTCCAAGGAGATCCACACCCATAAGGTGCGCGAAGACAAGTTGTCAAAGGCTGCCTGACCCACCCTTGTCAATGGGATTAGACCTATTCTCTCTTGTCGGGAGAACGAACTACCTTTGTTTGCTTACCAATCAACGGCACCATCAAAAAGTTTGACATTCCGGCACACTACCGGTCATCACTGAGCAGCAGGGTCAAGGAATTCCGGCGAAACAACGATCATCGGAAACAAGACTTCACTCCGACGACGCTGGACTTCGGACCTGTTCAGATCATTCTGGCCAGGCATTTTGGTTTCTGCTATGGTGTCGAGAATGCCATTGAAATCAGTTACAGGGCGCTCGAAGAGAATCAGGGGAAGCGGGTTTTTCTGCTCAGTCAGATGATTCACAATCCTGAAGTCAATGATGACTTGCTGGACAGAGGAATGAAGTTCATCATGGACACTGACGGCACCCAGATGATTCCATGGAACGATATCCGACAGGACGACATTGTCATCGTCCCGGCATTTGGAACAACAGTTGAAATTGAATCGCTGCTCCGCTCAAAAGGCGTGGCCATAGAACCATACAACACCACATGTCCATTCGTTGAAAAGGTCTGGAACAGGTCTGAAAAGCTTGGAAAAGAAAACTACACCATCATCATCCATGGCAAGCCCAACCATGAAGAAACGAGGGCTACATTTTCTCACAGTGCGGAAAGTGCTCCTGCGGTGATCATCCGTGACATGGATGATGCCATCGCACTGAGTAGTTTCATTCTCGGTGATCGATCCAACAGCGAGTTTCTTGAAACCTTTAAAGGAAAGTACACCGATGGCTTTCAGCCTGAGCAGCATTTTCAACGCATAGGGGTTGTCAATCAAACGACGATGCTGGCCACAGAAACTGCTGCCATTGCCGACCATCTCAAGCAAGTCATGCAGCGTAAGTATCCTCATGATCCTGTCGGCAATCACTTTGCGGAAACACGCGACACCTTGTGTTATGCCACCAACGATAACCAGGATGCCACGTATGAGTTACTGAAATGCAACGCTGACCTTGCCATCGTGGTGGGCGGATACAATAGCTCCAATACATCCCACATCGTGGAATTGTGCGAGCGCCAGTTTCCAACTTACTTTATCCGCAACGATCAGGAAATCATTTCCCATGATGAGATCCGTCATTTTAACTATCATACGAAAGAAAAAGTAACCACCTTTCAATTTCTGCCCGATAACAACCCGGTACGTATTGTCCTCACGAGCGGAGCCAGTTGTCCGGATACCATTGTTGATCGTGTGATGATGAAACTGGTTGGGCTGTATTCAGGAACCACGCCATTGGAAAAAGTACTGGAGAAATTCTGACCAACCTCATGAAAGGTCAGCTATCCACCATTTTTTCTTTTTGCTTTTTCGTACTGCTTTATCCTCTCTCTGCTTTCTCACAGGAACGCGATAGCCTCACCGTTC
>JAEUUD010000039.1 GCA_016787625.1 Cyclobacteriaceae bacterium | reverse complement strand
GTAGAGTCGACGGTTGACGCTCTGAAGGCCAAGCTTGGTCAGGATAAAGTGGTCATGGCATTATCTGGTGGTGTCGATTCAACGGTGGCGGCGATGCTGGTGCATAGGGCCATTGGGAAAAACCTCTACTGTATTTTCGTCGACAACGGCTTGTTGAGAAAAGGGGAATTCGAACAGGTCCTCTCCTCCTATAAGGGGATGGGCTTGAACATTAAAGGTGTTGATGCAAAGGATAAGTTCTATGCAGCACTCAACGGCCTGACCGACCCGGAGGCAAAACGCAAAGCCATAGGTCGTACATTCATTGAAGTTTTTGATGAAGAGTCGCATCGCATTTCGGATGTAAAATGGCTGGGTCAGGGGACGATTTATCCTGACGTGATTGAATCAGTCTCTGTCAAAGGACCTTCAGTCACCATCAAGTCGCACCACAATGTGGGAGGGCTCCCTGATAAAATGAAGCTCAAGGTGGTGGAACCTCTGAATACACTCTTCAAGGATGAAGTACGGCTTGTGGGAAAATCACTGGAAATTGATCCGTCGATCCTCGGCAGACACCCGTTTCCTGGCCCTGGATTGGGCATACGGATCATTGGTGATATTACTCCGGAAAAGGTACGGATATTGCAGGAGGTAGATCATTTGTTTATCGAGGGTTTGAAGACACATCAATTGTATAATACGGTCTGGCAGGCTGGCGCCATGCTCCTTCCGGTGCAATCGGTAGGGGTGATGGGCGATGAAAGGACCTACGAGAAAGTTGTTGCCCTTCGGGCAGTGGTCAGTCTTGATGGAATGACGGCAGACTGGGCGCACCTTCCATACCAATTTCTTAGTGAAGTTTCGTCAGACATTATCAACAAGGTGAAAGGAGTAAACAGGGTTGTTTACGACATTAGTTCCAAACCTCCGGCAACCATAGAGTGGGAATGAAAAGAATGATCAGCAGGCTTTTTGCGCACTTCTTTCTGGTGTTCCTCACACTGGTGTTGTCTGCTGCTTTCTCCACAACAAACGCTCAGGACTTCAAAAAACAGTACAAGAATGCCAAGGAGTTCTTCAAGGATGGTAAATACAACCTGGCCATGGAGTCATTTAAGTTGCTCATGGTCTATGATAAGAATAATCCCTACATAGAATACGCGTCATTCTATTATGCGCAATGCGCCATCCGGCAGAATTTCAGTGCGGTAGCCCGAGACATGCTGTTGCAGATTCGCAGACTCTATCCTGAATGGGATCAGATGAACGAAGTCAACTATTGGTTGGCCAAAATCTACTTTGACAAGGGCGAATACTTTCAGGGTATGCACATCCTCACGGAAGTGAAGCAGGAGGACCTTATCGAACAGCAGGAGATTGCCTTGCTCAAGCGGAATTATCTTTCCAGGATCACAGACCCTGAAATCCTGCGCATGATGTGGGAGGAGTATCCTCAGGATGCTGACGTTGGCAAACTCCTCGCGAGAGCCATCGCCCTTCAGCCCTATGGAAAGCAGGACAAGGCGCTGCTGGATTCTGTCGTCCTGGTATTTGGGTTGCCTCGTGACAAATATGTTGCATTGACAAGCCCGGCACCTGTGTTTAAGGATCCGTACACCGTGTCGGTATTGTTTCCTTTTCTTGCTTCCACCCTTGAACCGACGCCCAACAAAAAACAGAACCAACTCATCCTCGACCTCTATGAAGGAATGCGAATGGCTGTCGACACGCTCTTCCGGCAGGGAACCAACATTCGTCTCCTTGCCTATGACACAGAGAGAAACCCAATGGAGCCGGAACACAGCAAGGAGACTATCAAAAAGCTTCTTGAGTCGACGGAACTTAAGAATACGGACCTCATCATAGGGCCGATTTTTCGTGAGGAGTTGAAACCTGTTCAGGAGTTTTCAGAAAAGAACTGGATCAACATGATCAATCCGGTTTCAAGCAATTCTGAATACATAGGGCAAAATCCATATGCGATGCTGTTTCAGCCATCACTGGAGACAATTGGTGTGCGATCGGCAGAATTGCTGGCAGCGCGGCTGAAGAACAAAAAGTGCATGGTCCTCTATGGAGATGCTCCACGCGATTCCATTTTGGCTGCCAGTTTTGAGAAACGGGCCAGCGAAGTGGGCTTGCAGGTTGTGTGGGCAGAAGAATTCCGTAAGGAGACAGCCGAACGTATTATTTCTATCCTGGCGCGACCAACAGAGTTCGATGAATTTAAGAATCCGATTCAGTTCACCATGAAGAAGGATAGCATTGGTGCTGTCTTTGTCGCGTCAGACGCTCCGTTGGTGTATACCAAGGTGATCAGTTCGGTAGAAGCCCGCGGAGATTCCGTACTCATCGTGGGATCTGAAACATGGCTTGATAACCCCTCTGTGGATCTCGCCAAGTACGAGAAGTTGCATGTCATGTTTGCTGCACCCAACTACACGCCATATTTTGGCCAGCCTTTTATCAATTTCAGAAGAGCCTATATTCGTTCGCATGGATCTTTTCCGCCGGAATACATGAACTATACCAAGATAGGTTTTGAGTTCATGATGATCACGGGTCGGGCGATGAAGAGTCATGGTGTTTATTTCCAGGATGCCCTCATTCAGGCAGGTGCAGTGCCTGGCGTCTTGACAAAATCATTTCATTTTTCTCCAATGCGCGACAACATGGGATTCCCGTTTGTCTATTTCCGCCACGGCGAGTTGGTTGCCATTGAATAGTAAGCGTATGGCCGACCTGCTGATCACTCATATCAAAGGCCTTGTGCAGGTAAGGGACCACACCCGCAGCCCTATCGCCGGCAGTGACATGAGCCATCTTCCGGTCCTGGACGATGCTTACCTCGTCATGGAGGATGGGCTGATTGCAGACTACGGTCCTATGAGCGCCATGCCTCCCGTTCAGGCAAATCGTACCATGATGGCCACCGGGAGGTTTGTCTTTCCTGGTTTCGTCGACAGCCATACACACCTTGTTTTTGCCGCACCCAGGGAAGAGGAGTTTGTCATGAAACTAAAGGGCGCAACGTATGCTGATATTGCTGCTAAGGGAGGAGGAATTCTCAATTCTGCAAAGAAACTACAGGCCATGTCCGAGGAGGAGTTGTTTGTCCGCTCACTTCCCCGGGCCCTGGAAATCATCAGGTCAGGCACCGGTGCTGTAGAAATCAAGAGCGGGTATGGCCTCACCGTTAAAGATGAGTTGAAAATGCTGCGCGTCGCGCGTCGTCTGGGTGTGGAGACACCCCTTACTGTAAAGACAACATTTCTGGGAGCACATGCCGTTCCTCCGGGCCATTCACGTGATTCATATGTCCGGCTGGTCATTGACGAAATGTTGCCGGCTGTAGCGATAGAGAAACTGGCTGACTATGTTGACGTGTTTTGCGAACAAGGGTTCTTCACGCCGGAAGAAACGGTTGAAATTTCAGAGGCAGGGAAGAAACTGGGGATGACCCCGAGAATACATGCCAACCAGCTTCATCGTTCAGGAGGTGTTCAGGCAGGTGTGAAAGCAGGTGCCATCAGTGTTGATCACCTGGAGAACATCGGTGACGAAGAGATAGAATGTCTCAAAGGTAGCGCGACGATGCCGACAACCCTCCCGGGGGCAGCCTTCTTTCTGAACCTCCCTATGCCACCGGCAAGGGCATTGATTGGCGCAGGCTTACCTGTGGCCATTGCCTCAGACTACAACCCAGGCAGTTCACCAAGCGGTAATATGCCGTTGATGTTATCCCTGGCGTGTATTCGGATGAAAATGACACCTGAAGAGGCTGTCAATGCAGCCACACTGAATACGGCGTATACCCTCGGCTTGTTGGAATCTCACGGCAGCATCACGCGTGGAAAGCACGCCAATGTGTTCATCACTAAACCGATGCCCTCGGTCTCTTACCTTCCATATGCCTATGGATCAAACCTGATTGAAACGGTGATCTTGGGGGGTAAAGTTGTGGCGTGATCGATCTCCTGCTACGGCCGTTTGACTTCCACTGAATACGTGACTTTGCTTTTCAGGGAGGAGGCAACAGAGCAGTACTTCTCCAATGAAAGGCCGGCAGCTTTTTGAAACTCTTCTTGTTCAACGTCCGGAGAGGTGATGACGTAGTGACAATGAATGGCTGTAAAGAATCTTGGCGTTGCCTCCTGCCTTGTGCCATCGGTGATGATTTCAAAATGGATGATGGATTTCCGGCGCTTTTTCAACATAACCGCAATATCGATAGCACCGCAGGCACCCAGGGATGAAAGCAGGATTTCGACCGGAGATTGGTGCTGCCGGATTTCCCTGGCACGGGAATCAATCATGACCTTGTTGTTGTTCTCGTTGACCGACTCGAACAGTTCATCGGCCAGCATGGTAGTGATGGTTCTCATGTGGATGCGTTTTGTGTCAAGGTAGCACTTAGGTGTCAATTGTTGACCGTGTAACTTTCCCTTAACTTTACTGTTATTATACCATGGAAACGCGTATACGCATACCCATGTTCCCCCTTACCATCTTCCCCATGCCGGGTGAGCTGGTTCCTCTTCATATTTTCGAGCCGCGCTATAAACAGTTGCTTCACGACGCTGAAGAGCGTGATATATCTTTTGGAATCTATTTCAACCATACCCAGAATGTAAGCAAACTGGGTTCTCTGGTGAAAGTGGAGAGTGTTATTAAACGATACCCTGGCGGCGAATCGGATATCATTGTCAAGTGCGTGGATTTGTTCAGTCTTGAAACCATGTTCCGCACCTATAAGGAAAAACTCTATCCGGGCGGCGATGTTTCATTCTGGAGGGTTGACTTGAGTACTTCTGCCTCGCCAAAACTCCAGAGGGATTTCGAGGGTTTTATGAAGCACCTGAAGATTTCAAAGATTCCTCAACCGTGCTCGGTGTATCATGTGGCCAATGAACTCAACCTTGACCTGGAGGAACGGCTGAAGTTTGTATCACTGGATGCAGAAAAGCAGGAGTCTTTTCTGACCCTGCAATTGAAATTCCAGAAGCATCTCATTTCGGAGGCAGACAGATCGAAGGATGTATTCCATCTTAACTAGGGCGAACCTTAGCCAAACAGAAAGACCACCTGGAAGGTGGTCTTTCTGTTTAATTTGGTTGACTGCCTGACTACTTCTTGGCAGCTTTTGCTTTCGCAAAATCTCCCGCTTTAACGATGTTGATTTTGTCGTAGACGAGGTACTTTTTCATGACGGCATTGATTTGTTCAGGCGTCAAGGCTGATACTTTTTTCTCCAGCTCTTCATCCCACTTCAGATCACGCTTGATGAACAGGTAGTTGCTGAGTGTGCCGGCAAGGCCGCCATCCTGGGCACGGGTAACGGTTCTTGACTGCATCCACCCTGATTTTGCAGCGGTCACTTCATCAGGTGTAAAACCGTCGGTGGCAACTTTCGCAATCTCTTCCTTAAATGCCATTTCCAGTTTTTCAGCATTTTCAGGAGCATAGATGGCGAATGACATGAACGTACTGATGGGATCAGTGGCGCCAGCAGTGAACTGAGACCCGACGGAATAACTGAGGCCGTCTTTTTGACGAATCCTCGTGGCAAGGCGTGAGTTGAGGAAGCCACCGCCCAGCATATAGTTGCCAAGAACCATAGCCGGATAATCTGGATTGTCATCACGCATTTCCATGTTGTACATCCCAACGAAGAAGGCGTTGGCTTTGTCTGGCGTCTCAAACGTCTGGTTGACTGTTGTTACCGGATAAAGTTTGCCAACGAGGCGGGTGTAGTTTCCGGCGCTTTTCCAGTTGCCGAACAAGTCCGTCACCAGTGATTTCATAGCGGCTTCATCAAAATCTCCTACGATCGCCAATGTTGATCCGCTCGTGATTCCGTATGCATCTTTGTAATACTTCTTGACATCATCCAATGTGGTAGCCTTGATGTTGGCAACATCCTCATCAAAAGAGGTCACATAGCGCGGATCGCTTTTTGGATAAGGATTTACATGCTGTTGAACCTGGGTGAAAGCGATGGCCTGGGGATCGCTCCGGTTCGACTCAATCAGGGCCAGTTGCTCGCTCTTCAGCTTTTCAAGTTCGTCGGCCGGGAAGATGGGGTCTTTCAACATTTCCGCAGCCAATTTGACCACCTCGGCCAGATTAGGTCTTGTGGTTGTAATGTTGACAAATGCCAGGGTAGCGTTGCCACCGATGGCCACATTGGCCTTGAGTCTGTCAAATTCGTCCTTGAGTTGTTGTCTGGTGTGTTTTGATGTGCCCTTGTTGAGCATGCTGCCTGTAAATTTGGCGGCCTGGGATCGGTTCATCACGATCTTTTCATCACCAAGACGAAGTTGGAGCCTTAGTTCAACAGCCTCACCGCGGGTCTTCTTGGTGAGGAAAGCCATCTTCAATCCGTTGGGAAGTGTAGTTCTCGCCGTCCGTGATTCGATGTTGGCTGGTGAAGGGTCAAAGGCCTCGCCCATTGCAACCGCTGCGTTACCCTTATAGTCTTTAACAAGCGCATCAACATCGGGTGTTGCAGGGATCTCAGAGCGTTCAGGCTTTTCCGTTGGAATGAATGTTCCCGTTGTCCGGTTATCATCCTTGAGATAGGTAGCAGCAACGCGTGCAACATCTTCTGGTGTCACTGCCTTGACGCGATCGCGGGTCAGAAACATCATTCGCCAGTCGCCCATTCCTGAATAGGTGGTCAACTGAAGTGCGATGGTGCTTGATGAGTTAAAGGCTAACTCAATCTGCTTGATGATCTCATTCTTTCCCCGTTCTACTTCCTCTTTGGTTGGGGGGTTTTTGATGACGTCGTTCATGGTGGCCATCAATGCTGCCTTGGCGTCATCCAGTGATTTTTCCTTCAGTATCTCCGCTGAAGCGAAGAGCAGGAATGGATCCTTGAACTGCAATGTGTATGCGGCAACCTGGCTGGCTTTCTTAGTATCGATTAATGATTTATGCAATCGGCTCGAGGGAGGGCTTCCAAGCACACGTGCCAACACCTGAAGAGCAGCAAAGTCAGGGTGCGAACCGGCGGGTATGTGGTAAGCGGCCATAACCACCTGAACGTCGCCGGTACGGCGCAGGGTCACATTCCGTTCGCCATCCTGCGTGGGATCAGAAGTATAGGTGGGAGGAAGATCGCGGGCAGGCTTGGGTATGGTACCATACATCTGGTTGATCATTTCCAGCGTTTTGGTTTCATCGATTTTTCCGGCTACAACAAGTACGGCATTGTCCGGTTGGTAATATTTTCTGTAGAAAGCCTGAAGCCTGTCGATGGGTACGTTTTCCAAATCGGCTTTCGAACCGATGGTTGACTTGCCGTAGTTGTGCCATAGAAACGCCGTGGAGGTTACACGTTCTTCCAGTACGGATGATGGATCATTTTCACCCATTTCGAATTCGTTGCGCACAACCGTCATTTCACTTTCGAGATCTTTCTTGGCGATGTAGGAGTTGGTCATCCGGTCAGCCTCCAGATCAAGGGCCCATTTGAGATTTTCATCTGTGGCATTGAATGTTTCATAATAATTGGTGCGGTCATACCAGGTGGTACCATTAGGGAACGATCCGTGTTCGGTAAGTTCCTGAGGGATATTGGGATGTTTTGGTGTGCCCTTGAATACCAGGTGCTCGAGCAAGTGCGCCATGCCAGTCTCTCCGTAGTTTTCATGCTTGGAGCCTACCATGTAGGTGATATTTACTGTAATGGTTTGCTTGGACTGATCGGGGAAAAGGAGTACCCGTAGTCCGTTTTGGAGACGGTATTCCGTAATACCCTCGACGGAGGTCACCTTCACCGGTTGTGCCAACGCTGGTTTGTTCTCGACAACAGGTGTTTCAGGTTTGGCCTTGGTCGTTTTCTTCTGCTGGCTGTAGCCAACGGTTGCTGATGCAACGATGATGCATGCGAGCGTTATTTTTTTAATCATAGGGTTTGATAAATGTGGCGATGAAGATAAGGGAATCCTTCAGGCTGTTTCATCCATTGATCGGAATTTTATGAGCATCGGACTGAAAAATCCACTTTCTCGACGGTGTTGGTCATTTCAAGGTCACCCACACGGTAGTATTCCGTGTTTAGCAATGGTATAAAGAGGATCGAAGCGGTATTAAATGACTACCTTTTATCCATGGTGGTACCTCACTTGATCTCTGCAATCAGAACTCGTTCCACAATGGTTATGGCAATCCTTTCAGCCATGCTATTTCAATGCAAGGAGGATGACCCTGCACCTATTGTTTGCTACATGACTTCCCTCACCGAGGTGCAAGGCGGCAATGTCTACCTGCAGACGATCAGTTATAATGAGGACAATACGGTGGGTATGGTGAGTTATATAGGTGGAGGCTTAATAACGACGGTTACATACAGTTATGGTCCGGAAGGACGAGCCATCAGTGCAGATTATGTCGGCGTTGGCTTACCGGCTAAAGAAACATTTGAGTATGATGATTCAGGCAACCTCATCAAGGCGGAGTTCAGGGTGGGCAGCACCCTTTCTACCTCGGAGTATTCCTACAATAGTGACGGTCAGCTTGTGCAAGCAATATTTAAGGGCAATAACTACGAGGAAACAGACGATTATGTGTATCCAGACAACACAACGAAGAATTACTCTTCCGTCAACTATTCATACAGGGTGGGCAGTGTGACGACGGAAGGTTCCAACGAATATGAGTATGATGATAAGCATAACCCCAAGCACCGGATTCCCGGCGAGGCACTGATTTCAAAGAATAACACAGTTCGGAAGAAAGCAACGGTTGCTGGCAATGTGTCTGTGACCAACTACGAATACACGTATAACAGCAATGGCTACCCCATCAGCACGACGATCTCAACCATTGGATCTTCGATCAGTCATTCAATCTCTTACCAATGTAAATGATGGGGAACCCCTCTGATAATTACATGTTCCTTCGATACTGACCTCCAACCTGAAACAGGGCCATCGTAATCTGACCCAACGAACAAGTCTTGCAAGCTTCCATCAGTGCTTCAAAGATGTTCTTGTTATTGACAGATGCATCCTGAACCTGCTGTAGTTGATGGGTACTCTCAGATTTTTTTCGCTCGTGCAATGTCCGCAGCATTTTGATCTGGTATTCCTTCTCCTCTGTTGTTGCGCGTATGACTTCCTGAGGTATGATGGTGGGTGAACCTTTTGAACTCAGGAAGGTATTCACGCCAATAATCGGGTATTCTCCCGTGTGCTTGAGGGTTTCGTAATAGAGACTCTCTTCCTGGATCTTGCCTCGCTGATACATCGTTTCCATTGCACCCAGCACACCTCCGCGTTCTGTTATTCTGTCGAACTCCATCAGCACCGCTTCCTCAACCAGGTCGGTGAGTTCCTCGATGATGAACGATCCCTGCAACGGGTTTTCATTTTTTGCCAGTCCGAGCTCCTTATTGATGATAAGTTGAATAGCCATGGCGCGCCTTACAGACTCCTCTGTCGGTGTGGTGATGGCCTCATCGTAAGCATTTGTGTGCAGAGAGTTACAGTTGTCGTAGATCGCATACAGCGCCTGCAGTGTTGTGCGGATGTCATTGAAATCAATCTCCTGCGCATGAAGCGACCGCCCTGACGTCTGGATGTGATACTTAAGCATCTGGCTCCGTGCATCAGCACCATACTTGTTCTTCATGGCTTTTGCCCAGATGCGGCGCGCCACACGACCGATCACAGAATACTCAGGATCAATGCCGTTGCTAAAGAAGAATGAAAGATTAGGGGCAAATGCGTTGATGTCCATGCCCCTGCTCAGGTAGTATTCCACGTAAGTGAAGCCGTTGCCCAGCGTGAAGGCCAGCTGAGAGATCGGATTGGCTCCCGCTTCAGCAATATGATACCCTGAAATGGAGACCGAGTAAAAATTCCTGACCCCCTGTTGAATAAAGTACTGCTGTACATCACCCATCAGGCGCAATGCAAATTCTGTCGAGAAGATACAGGTGTTCTGTGCCTGGTCCTCCTTAAGGATATCCGCCTGCACTGTTCCGCGCACCTGGGTGAGGGTCTCTGCCTTGATGCGCTCATAAACATCCTTGGGCAGCACCTGATCACCGGTCACACCAAGAAGCATTAGGCCAAGTCCGTCATTGCCCTTGGGAAGCGGACCCTGGTAGGCAGGTGGCTCCGCCTTGCTCTTTGAAAAGATGTCGGCAATTTTTTTCTTCACTTCACTTTCGAGCCCTTCCTTTCGGATGTAGAGTTCACACTGCTGATCAATCGCCGTGTTCATGAAATAGGCGAGGAGCATGGGCGCCGGCCCGTTGATGGTCATCGACACGGAAGTTCTCGGGTCAGCAAGGTTGAATCCGCTGTAGAGTTTCTTGGCGTCATCCAGGCAGCAAATGCTCACACCTGAATTTCCAATCTTACCATAGATATCGGGACGGAAATCAGGATCATGTCCATACAGGGTCACTGAATCGAAGGCCGTCGAAAGCCGCTTGGCTGGTGTGGCCATACTGACATAGTGAAAACGACGGTTGGTTCTTTCGGGGCCGCCTTCTCCGGCGAACATCCGTGTAGGATCTTCGCCTTCACGCTTGAAAGGATAAATGCCTGCCGTGTAGGGGAATTCTCCGGGAACGTTCTCCTGAAGGCTCCACTTTAACAAATCTCCCCAGGCTTTGTATCCGGGAAGGGCAATCTTGGGAATCTGTAGGTGAGACAGCGACTCCGTATGTGTTTTGATGCCAATCTCCTTGTCACGCACCTTGAACTTAAACACGGGTTCTTTGTACTTCTTTACCTTTTCACCCCATTCTTCAACAACGAGTTTCCAGTTACGTGGATCAAGGTTGAGTTTTTGCTTTTCGAATTCTTTCTGGAGCGATTTCCTTGTTGCTTCATCGCTTATCGCCTCCAGCGTCGTCTGGATGGCATACAATTTCTGAGCGGTATCTGACTGTTCGTTGACCCACTGGTCGTACTGGCGGTTGTTTTCAGAGATTTCACTCAGGTAGCGGGTACGGTTGGGAGGAATGACAAATATCTTTTCAGACATCTCCCGTGTGATCTTGAAAGTCGAGGTAATACCCGCTTTTGCCTTTTCATTGATCTTGTCAATAAGGTGACGGTAAAGTTGATTGGTGCCGGGGTCGTTGAATTGCGACGCGATGGTTCCGTAGACGGGCATCTCTTCCACCTTCTGGGTCCACTTCTGGTGGTTGCGCTGGTATTGTTTCTTCACATCGCGTAAAGCGTCAAGGGCACCTCGTTTATCAAATTTGTTCAGCGCGATGACGTCGGCGAAATCCAGCATATCAATCTTCTCCAACTGAGTCGCTGCGCCGTATTCAGGTGTCATCACATATAAGGAGACATCACTATGGTCGAGGATTTCTGTATCGCTTTGGCCGATTCCTGAAGTCTCCAGGATGATGAGGTCATATCGTGCTGCCTTGAGAATCTGGATCGCTTCCCTCACATAAGCCGATAGGGCGAGGTTTGACTGGCGGGTGGCCAATGACCGCATGAAGACACGCGGACTGTTGATGGCGTTCATTCGGATCCGGTCTCCGAGAAGGGCACCGCCCGTCTTTCGCTTGGAAGGATCAACAGAAATCAATCCGATGGTCTTGTCTTTCTGATCAAACAAAAAACGACGGACGATTTCATCCACCATCGACGACTTGCCGGCGCCACCCGTTCCGGTAATTCCGAGAACGGGCACGTGTGAGGCTCCAGCCATGTCCTTTATTTTTCCGAAGACTGCCTGATGCTTATCGAAGTAGTTTTCAGCCGCGGAGATGAGACGTGCCAATGCAAGGGGGTTCTTGTCAGCCAGTTGTTCCGCTTCTCCCGTCAGTGTTTCGCCGAGAGGAAAGTCGCTGCGCTGAACAAGGTCATTGATCATGCCCTGCAACCCCATCGCCCGGCCATCGTCGGGTGAGTATATCTTGGTAATGCCGTATGCTTCGAGTTCGCGGATTTCCTCCGGAAGAATAACGCCACCACCCCCTGCGAATATCTTGATGTGTCCGGCTCCTTTTTCCTGAAGCAGGTCAAACATGTATTTAAAGTACTCCGTGTGGCCGCCCTGGTAGCTCGTCATGGCGATGGCCTGTGCATCTTCCTGAATGGCTGTGTTTACAACTTCCTCGACACTGCGGTCATGCCCGAGATGAATGACCTCGCAGCCAGTGGCCTGGATAATCCTCCGCATGATGTTGATGGCGGCATCATGACCATCGAAAAGGCTGGCGGCGGTCACGATACGAACCTTGTTTACAGGCTTGTATGGAGGAGGTGCCTGATGGCCGGAAAGGTTCTTTTTTTCTGTCTTTTCGGGTGATGTCGTTGCGGACTGACTCATATAGCAAAAGTACGGATTAGGGAGGAAATAGGTGCGCGGATGCGGTCCGATCAGTAATTGATCTCGACTACTTTTTTCTGGTGCAGCTTGTGCATCTTTTGGGGTACAATGTGAAGGATTTCCTCGCGAAGGATGTTGAGCAACTTGGTCTTGATGTGATCGCGGTGGGTGGCCAGGCTCACCTCCCTTGCCGGACTGGGATCTTTCAGGCGCTTGACGAGCTTCATTTGTGCCTTGCTGAACTCCATGACAGCGAGTTCAGGGAGAATGGTGATGCCGTCGCTTTTGTCCACCATTCTCTTCAGGGCCTCGATATTGCCGGTTTCATAGTGAAAGTGCAGGTCTGAACTTCTTCTCAATTCGCAGAGGTTTAATACCTGAGACCTGAAACAGTGCCCTTCCTCCAGCAACCAAAGTTTGTCCGGATCGATATCATCGGCAAGAACATACTTCTTGTCGTACAAGGCGTTTTGTCTGGATACGTAGACAAACAATTCTTCATAAAACAACACGTCTTCGCGAATGGAGGAATCATTGAGGGGCGTTACCACGAGGCCGCAGTCGAGCCGGTTGTTTTTTAGTTCGTGAATAACCTCCTCGGTGATGGTCTCTTTGATGATGAGGTTGATCTGCGGGTACTTTTCGCGCATGCGCTTGAAGAGGGGTGGAAGGAGAAAAGGCGCAAGGGTTGGGATAATGCCGATGCGAATCTCTCCTGTCATGGTGTCTTTCTTGTCATCGATGATTTGCTGAACCACCGACGCTTCCCTGAGGATGATCCTGGCCTGCGCAATGAGGATGGCCCCGATTTCGGTTGGTATTACGGGTTGCTTGGTGCGGTCGAAGATTTTTACGCCTAGTTCCTCTTCCAGCTTCTGAATCTGCATGCTCAGGGTGGGTTGTGTGACGAAGCACTTCTGCGAGGCCAGCACGAAATGCCTCCAGGTGTCCACGGCAACGATGTATTCCAGTTGAGTCAGTGTCATAGATTGTATCTATTGAATCATAAAAATAATCAATTTGATTTATTATGTGTGGCATGGTAATCTTGCTGACACCTATTGTACACCAACAACCAAAGACACAACAAACATCAATAACATGTCCAGCAACGATCCAACATCCAACGGCGCAGCCAAGTGTCCATTTCACGGAGGCGCTGTCAAGCAGGCCGGCGGCGGCGGAACAAGAAACCGCGACTGGTGGCCCAACCAGCTTAAACTCAATATCCTTCGCCAGCATTCGTCTTTGTCTGACCCGATGGGCGAACAATTTGACTATGCCAAGGAATTCAAGAGCCTCGACTTGAAGGCTGTGAAAAGTGATATTGTGAGCCTCATGACCAAATCACAGGACTGGTGGCCCGCAGACTATGGCCACTACGGTCCTTTCTTTATCCGCATGGCATGGCACAGCGCCGGTACTTACCGCATTTCCGATGGACGTGGTGGCGGCGGCTCTGGCACACAACGGTTTGCTCCACTCAACAGCTGGCCCGACAACGCCAACCTCGATAAGGCTCGCCTGCTCCTCTGGCCCATCAAGAAAAAGTATGGCAGGAAACTTTCCTGGGCTGACTTGATGATCCTTGCAGGCAACTGCGCACTGGAATCCATGGGCTTCAAAACATTCGGTTTTGCCGGAGGCCGTGAAGATGTGTGGGAACCGGAGGAGGATGTGTATTGGGGTGCTGAAAGCAAGTGGCTTGATGACAAGCGTTATGCCGGCGACCGCGAACTAGAAAATCCCCTTGCCGCCGTTCAGATGGGACTCATTTATGTAAATCCTGAAGGTCCCAACGGCAAACCCGATCCGATTGCAGCAGCACGCGACATCCGTGAAACGTTTGGTCGGATGGCCATGGACGATGAAGAGACAGTTGCCCTCATCGCGGGCGGACACACCTTTGGTAAAACCCACGGCGCTGCTGATCCTGGCAAGTATGTAGGAAAGGAACCCGCTGCTGCCGGTATCGAGCAGCAAAGCCTTGGATGGAAAAATACATTCAACAGTGGCAACGGCGTGAACACCATCACCAGCGGCCTGGAAGGCGCGTGGACAACCACGCCAACCAAGTGGAGCAACAATTTCTTCTGGAACCTGTTCGGATACGAATGGGAATTGACCAAGAGCCCCGCGGGAGCACAGCAGTGGAAACCCAAGCATGGCGCTGGTGAGGCTACGGTTCCTGATGCGCATGATCCATCACGACGTCATGTGCCCATCATGCTGACGACAGACCTGGCCCTGCGCCTGGACCCGGCATACGAAAAAATATCACGACGCTTTCTCGACAATCCTGACGCATTCGCCGATGCTTTCGCTCGCGCGTGGTATAAACTGACTCACCGCGACATGGGCCCGCGTGCCCGCTACCTTGGTACCGAAGTGCCTGCCGAAGAATTGATCTGGCAAGACCCAATTCCGGCAGTCAACCACAAACTGGTCGATGACAAGGATGTTGCAGAATTGAAGAAGAAGGTACTTGCTTCAGGAATTTCTGTTTCACAACTGGTTTCTACAGCCTGGGCTTCGGCGTCGACGTTCCGCGGCTCTGACAAGCGTGGGGGTGCCAACGGTGCCCGCATACGGCTCGCGCCGCAAAAGGACTGGGAAGTGAACAATCCTTCACAATTGTCCGGCGTGTTGAAGAAGCTGGAAGCCATCCAGAAAGAATTCAATGGCGCGCAGTCAGGAGGCAAGATGATTTCCATGGCTGATCTCATTGTGCTGGCAGGTTGTGCGGCGGTTGAGAAGGCTGCCGCCAATGGCGGCCAGGAAGTAAAGGTTGCTTTTGCGGCAGGCCGCGCTGACGCCAGCCAGGAGAAGACCGATGTTGATTCGTTCGCTGTACTGGAACCCGTTGCTGATGGTTTCCGCAACTATCGCAAGGCAGGATCGCGGTACACCGCGTCGACAGAGGAAATGCTGGTCGACAAGGCACAGCTGTTAAAGCTAACTGCTCCGGAATTGACGGTGCTGATCGGAGGCATGCGCGTACTCAACACCAACTTCGATCAATCGAAGCATGGCGTGTTCACAGGTAAGCCGGAAGCTTTGACCAATGACTTTTTTACCAACCTCCTGGACTTTGGAACAACCTGGAAGGCGACATCTGAGACAGGCGAAACTTTTGAGGGCACGGACAGGGCAACGGGCAAGGCAAAATGGACAGCCACACGTGCTGATCTCATATTCGGTTCGAACTCGGAGCTTCGCGCCATCGCCGAAGTATACGGATGTGAGGACGGCAAGAAGAAGTTCGTCGATGATTTCGCTGCAGCATGGACAAAGGTGATGAACCTCGACCGTTACGATCTGGCCTGATCATTCTTATTGCATCTTCAAAAGAGGCGATCCACTACGGTCGCCTCTTTTTTTATGATGAAGGAGATTCCTTTTGAACGTACCTGACAAAGAGAATGACGATCACGGGTACACCCAGGAGTCCGATCAGTGAAAACCAATTGGCGATTTGGATACCACCGGAGGATGAGATAAGACCAGCACCCAAAGGACCCATGGAGAAGATGGTGTTGTGGAGCATATTCCAGCCGAGATGAAAGCCGAGGGGCATCATGATCGACCTGGTTTTTGCAAAAGCCAGGGCCCAGGCATAACCCATCATTCCGGTACCGGCGAATATAAAGAGCATAGGAATCACGTTGCCAAGGACTCCAAATGAAAACCAATGGAGAACACCAAAGGCCGCTGCCGATATCAGGATGGCTTTCGAAGGACCTATCCTGCGGATGAGGATGTAGAGGAGAGCACCCCTGAACATGAGCTCTTCCATAAGAACAGACTTGAAATCCCACCACAGCATGCCCGGCACGCGCTGCCAATCATTCATCGTCCACACTGATCCCCTAAGGATTTTATCAAGGTACTGGGTGCCGACACAAAGAACAGCCGTGACCAAAAAGCCAGTAAGAAACTGAGTCATGTTTCTGACCGTTGGCACCACGCCAAGTACGGCGATGCTTTTCTTTTCGACGAAATAAAGGAGGAGCCATGAAATTGCAAGGGCAACGAGGATACCGATCATGGTGCGAATTTAGTGTTGTCGATTCTCTCTTTTACGATCTGCTTTCAGCTTCCGCTGCAGCGCCCAAAATTCTCTTCCGTAGGCCACAAGCACCTCTTCCCCTTTGCGAATGTTCCTCGTGGCCTCAATGAAAACCCTTTTGCCATAGATGAGATACTCGGCATTGTTGCGTAGGCCGGGTAGCCTCACCAGCCCCATCGCGTCATTGGCATATCGTCCTTTGCCGGAATTCTTTGGTCGCGCATCGATGGCCAATGATCTGTCCAGTCGCAGGAGATAGCCATTGTGGCCGTCGGTGTGCTTGACGTCCTTCCATTTCACCAGGCGGCCCTTGTACTCCACGATGCGCTCTCCTTTATGGATGTCTACGGTCGTGAACAACCCCATGCCGGCGTCGGGAAGGGAGGATGACCTAATGAGAAGGGACTTTGTGGGAACCATAGGTTAAATAGAAAATGAAAAATTAGAAATGAGCAATGAAAAATGAGGAATGGGAGATGAAAAAGTGCTTATCAACACATCATCAGATAATTTGCAGTAATTTACCCATTCAACAATAATTCAATCGCTATGACTTCACGAAGAAAAGCCATCCAGTCCATTAGCCTCGGCGCACTTGCTTTATCGGCGTGGCCCGGGACCAACGCCGCCGCAGCCGACATGCCGCTCGCCGATGATCCTGAATATTGGAAGAAAGTGCGTGAACAGTTTATGCTCGCAAAAGACAAGGTTTTCTTTAATCCGGGTACGGTAGGGGCAATGCCTCGTGTTGTCTTTGATAGAATGGTAGAGCATCTGCGTTATATCGGCACCGATGTTGCCGACTGGGCATATAAGAATGATAATGCAGAAGAATTCATCAGCGGATATAACAACCTCCTGACGATTCGCACCAAGGTTGCTGCGCTGATCAACGGCACCGTGCCGGAGATCGCCATGACCGATAATGTGACCAACAGTATGAACTACATCGCCAACGGTATTACCCTCCAGCCCGGGGATGAGATCATCACCACCGACCAGGAACATGGCGGTGGCCTTGGCGGCTGGCAGGTTAAAGAAAAGCGGTATGGCGCTGTGTTAAAACTGGTGCCGGTACCGAAGCCTGCGAAAAGCTCTTCTGAGGTGTACGATGCCATCGTGAAGGCTTTTACGCCGAAGACCAAAGTGCTGATGATCTCTCACATGATCACCGGCAGCGGCATGATTGTGCCGGCGAAGGAGCTCTGTGCGGAGGCTTCACGAAGAGGCATCTTCACTATCCTCGACGGTGCGCAGAACATCGGGCAGATGAAGGTGGATGTGAAAGACCTGGGTTGTGATGCCTATGTAGGTTGCTTTCACAAATGGATGGGCGGTCCTGCTGGTACCGGCTTCATGTATGTCAAGGCCGACCGCATCAAAGACATCTGGACCACGGTGGCGAGCTACCGATGGAACCAGCATGAAGATGAAGGCTTCAGGTTCACCCAGCGCGGTACAGGAAGCTTCCCGGTGCTGAAGGGTTTGGAGGCATCCATCGATTTTCACAATGAGATTGGTCCCGAGAAAGTGTATGGCCGCATCAAGTTTCTTGGAGAACGTCTGCGCAATGGATTGCGGGCGAACAAGAAGGTGAAGATTTTCTCACCAGCCGATGAGGCTATGTGCGCCGGCATTACCGTGTACAAGGTCGATGGGCTCACAGGCACACAGATGCAGGATACGTTCTGGGCGAAGGCGAAGATGCGGCCGAGGTCGCAGGGTGATACGTATGGCGTGCGTCATTGCACCCATATCTTCAACAGCCCCGAAGAGATTGATCAGGCCATCGCGATTGTGAATGGGATGGCGTAGATGCGCGGCACATATAAAACAGGACGATGGAACCCAATAGCAAAAAACTCGAGCGTACCTCGCGAATCATCTATTATTCGATTTCATTAATCCTTTGCCTGTTTCTGATCCTCCTATCCAACAGGATCATTGGAGACCTTGACAGTACCACGGCAAGACCAGCGCCTGAAAATTTCGAGAACAAGGAATTGATTTCAAGCCTTGAAAGAGATATCGAGATACAGCGTTCAACACTGGAGAACCTTTCTTCAAAGAGGGAAACCATTGAAAAGACGATAGCCATCGCGAAGGAGAATCTCTCGAATGAGAAACAATCATTTGACAACTGGTTGGAGACAAGGAAAACACTGGGCTCTCCGGATAAAGACAAGGAGGTAATAAGCCGGGCGAGAAAGTTGGATGAGTTTTATAAGGTAGAGCAGGATTGGAGACTGCAGCTCGACAGCTTACAGACTACCATCAGTAGTGTCCAAAAACGGGAAGGGGAAATTCAGGCGGCCATGGATCAGGAAAGATCAGTAGCTGAATCAAAGTACTATGAAGATTTGAAGTGGTATGACTTGAAAGTATTTCTTATTCGATTGCTCTTTGTCGCACCGGTCCTGACCCTGGGTATTTTCTTCATCATCAGATACAGAAACCATAAATTCTGGCCGCTCTATTTTGGGTTCTCCTTATTTTCTCTCTATGCCTTCTTTTTTGGATTGGTTCCCTACCTGCCGAGTTACGGAGGATATGTTCGTTACACGGTTGGAATCATTTTGTCAGCAGGCCTTGGTTATTACGCCATCAAGAAAATCCGGCAATTCATCGAGCTTAGGCAAGCTGAGTTAAAAATCTCTACAGAGGAGAGGGCCAGGAAAATTCAATCGGAAACAGCTGAGAAAGCTTTCGAGAATCACTTTTGTCCTTCATGCGGTAAGGATTTCATGCTGAGAAAATGGGAAGTTCCCCTGACAAAGGTTGATGCCTCAACACCCAACAATTACGTAACGAGTTTCTGCAGGCATTGTGGACTTGAGCTTTTTAAGAATTGCAACAGCTGTGGAACAAAGAATTTCGCCCACTTGACCTTTTGCTCATCATGTGGAACGAAGCAAATGGCCTGAACCATGACTCCTCAAAAACTGGTTGTCGAAGAATACATGAACGCGTTCAGCGTGACTGACCATGCCCGCATCCTGGCATGCCTTACCGACGACGTGGTCTGGGAGATGCCCGGATTCTTCTATCATGAAGGAAAGCAGGCGTTTGATCAGGAGATTGAAAACGGAAGGGGTGATGGCAACCCTGACATCGTCATCACCCGCATGATGGAAGAAGGCAACATCGTCGTGGCGGAGGGGACGGTGAGGGCCACGATGAAAGACGGCGGCATGTTGAATGCTGTTTTCTGTGATGTATTTCACTTCAGCATGGGAAAAATCTCTAAGCTGACATCCTATGTGATGTTCAAGAAATAGCATGAATAGTAAGCTACGTGTCTGTGTCGCCGGCGCCACGGGTTGGGCCGCCTCTGAATTATGCAAAGGCATCTGGGCAACCGATGATCTCGAACTGGTTTCTGCCGTTTCGCGGACGCATGCCGGAAAGCAACTTCATGAGGTGATTCAACCCGGAGGCAATAAGCCGGTTCCCGTATTCGCATCCATGAGTGAAGCCTTGAAGATTCCCTGCGATGTAATGGTGGAGTACACATCACCTCAAACAGCGAAGCAAAACATCCTTCACGCCTTGGCAGCAGGCGTCAATGTTGTCGTTGGAACTTCAGGCCTCTCCGACGCCGACTATCAGGATATTGCGCTGGAGGCAGACAAGAGAAGCAAGTCGGTGCTTGCTGTAGGAAATTTTGCTATCAGCGTGGTACTGCTGAACCGTTTTGCCTCCATGGCGGCGAAATACATGCCCTATTGGGAAATCATCGATTATGCCAAGCAGACGAAAGTGGACGCACCAAGCGGCAGTGCACTCGAACTGAGCGACAGGCTCTCCAGGGTCGGTCGGCCAAAAGTGGATATCAGCATGACAGACACAAAGGGTGTAAAGGAAACACGCGGAGCAAACATCCATGGCATGCATGTGCATTCGGTAAGACTCCCGGGATTTGTGATTTCACTGGAAGCCATCTTTGGACTCGAAGATGAAAAGCTCACCATCCGTCACGACGCGGGTGCAAGCGCAAAACCTTATGTCGCAGGAGCCTTGCTGGCCATTCATAACGTCGGATCATTTACAGGATTGAAGAGAGGGCTCGACTCCGTCATGGAATTCTGAGTTCGTGCCTTTCTGCTAAAGCCAACCCACGTATGTTTTCCTGACTTTTGTCAGGCTTTAAATCGCTGATCCTGGCTTCATTTATAGGGTAGTAAGCCTATTCCATATTTTAGATAAGACTGACAGGGTCAATGATTTTCCTTGAGCTCGCCGTTCTACTGATCTGTATTTTCCTGGGCGCCCGTATGTCGGGCATCGGCCTGGGTGTTATGGGCATGATCGGCCTGCTCATTTTGCTGTTCGTGTTCAACATGCAGCCCGCCGATCCACCGCTGGAAGTCATGCTGATCATCCTCAGTGTCGTTACTGCAGCGGCCGCTCTTCAGGCAGCAGGAGGGATGGACTACCTCGTTCAGGTTGCAGGTAAATTGTTGAGGAGCCGTCCCGGACAGATTACTTTGCTTGGACCGTTGGTTACGTACTTCTTTACGCTCTTCGCGGGGACCGCTCATATTTCCTACTCCATCATGCCCATCATCGCTGAGGTGGCCATCAAAAAGAGAATCCGACCCGAGCGCGCATTAAGTATGAGTGTCACGGCCTCTCACATGGGCATCACAGCCAGTCCTGTCTCTGCGGCTACAGCGGCATTGCTCACGGTGCTGGGAGCCAGCGGCGTCAAGCTTGCTGACATCCTGATGGTGTGCATCCCGGCCACCCTCATCGGCGTCATCGTGGGGGTACTTTTTGTCCTCAAGCGGGGCAAAGAACTTGA
>JAEUUD010000399.1 GCA_016787625.1 Cyclobacteriaceae bacterium | reverse complement strand
CCAGCATCGGGCTCCACCCCAAAGACACCAAACGCATGGTCCAGGTGCTGCAGTCGCTTCGGGATCTTGGCAATTCGGTGATTGTCGTCGAACATGAAGAAGAGATCATGCGGGCCGCCGACCAGTTGATAGACATCGGGCCCGACGCCGGCCAGCACGGCGGGCATCTTGTCTTCCAGGGCACAATAGACGACATCGGGCCAGGAACCAAATCGCACACCGCCGACTACCTCAGCGGTCGGGAAACCATTCCTGTTCCGGTCCGTCGTCGCAAATGGAAAGACTCTGTCACGGTGATGGGTGCCCGGGAAAACAACCTGAAAAATCTCAATGTCAGATTCCCTCTCGGCGTGCTGACCGTGGTGACCGGCATCAGTGGATCCGGAAAATCCACGCTGGTCAAGAAAATTCTTTATCCTGCCATTGGTCGCCTGAGCGGCCTGGTGGCGGAGACGCCGGGTCGTTACGACAAACTGGACGGAGACGTAGGGACCATCACTCAAATTGAATACGTCGACCAGAATCCCATCGGGAAGTCTTCCCGGTCAAACCCGGTGAGCTATGTGAAAGCTTACGACGCGATACGGCAGCTGTATGCCGACCAGCCGCCGGGCAAACAGCGTGGCTATAAACCGTCTCATTTTTCATTCAACGTAGACGGGGGCCGTTGCGAGAACTGCGAAGGCGAGGGGGAGATCAAGGTG
>JAEUUD010000398.1 GCA_016787625.1 Cyclobacteriaceae bacterium | reverse complement strand
CAAACGAATATCGTTGATGGAATAATCATTTTCACCGAGTTCCCGCAGCGCTTCTTCGGCGGAGTCGGAATCAGCCGACTTGAAGTATTCGAACACTTCAGCCTGGCGGTCAATGTCGACGACCTCGTTGATGTAATAATTGATGTCGATCCGGGTTCCCGAAGAGACGATCGTTTCAAGCTCGGTCAACAGGTTTTCCAAGGTCATGCCCTTAGCCGTTGCCATATCGTTGAGTGAAATCTTCCGGTCGATGTTTTGGATCAGGTAGACTTTCAAGCCCGACTTGTTCACAATCGATTTGACCACGAGATCCATTGGACGATCGATCTCATTCTCCTCCACATACTTCTTGATCAGTTCGACGAATGGCTTCCCGAATTTGGTCGCCTTCCCTGCTCCGACGCCGGAAATGTTCTTCAGTTCATCCATGGTGATCGGATACTGAATGGCCATTTCCTCCAGCGAAGGATCCTGAAAGACCACAAAGGGCGGAACGCTTTTCTGCTTGGCAATCTGCTTGCGCAGGTCTTTCAATTGCGCGAACAGGACCGGGTCGGCAGCGGCAGCATTACTTCCGCTGAACTCCTCTTCCTCATCACTTTCCGTGTTGCTGTAGTCCTTGTCTTCGACCACCATGATCTTGACAGGCTTCTTGAGAAAGGCCTTGCCCTTATCCGTCAACCGAAGCGTTCCGTAGGTCTCAATA
>JAEUUD010000397.1 GCA_016787625.1 Cyclobacteriaceae bacterium | reverse complement strand
ACCTGTGCTACATAATCCTGCAATCCGGTACGGGCAATCTCACTCTCGATGTATTGCTTCACCTTCTTCTCTTTCCCGCTGATGGCACGGATGACATACCATTTTTTATTGCCGGTTGTCGTCTCTGTCATGATCAATTAAGCGAAGAGGTTATAAATGAGGTTCAGGGTTCCCTGGAAGATGGCGTCAATCAAAAAGATCACGCAACCAAAAATCAATGTCGCCACGAGCACCACGATAGCACTGCTCTGCAGTTCATTCCAGGTCGGCCATGAAACTTTGTTCATGAGCTCATTGTAGGAATCTGCGATATAGGCTTTGATCTTTTCCATATTAATCGACGTTTTGTTTTTGCCTTCTTTTCTTTTGGCACGGGTGGAGAGACTCGAACTCCCAGCCAACGGTTTTGGAGACCGCTACTCTACCAATTGAGCTACACCCGTAAATTCAGTGCAATGTGCGGTTCCCGGGAGCCGGGCTGCCTGCCGACCTTCCTTTGTGCAGAGGGCGGAAACACAGGCTGCAGCAACCTTGCTGCGGGCTGCTTTTCAGAATCCTGTGAAGGAATCCGGCACTTTTCACCTTGAATCTTATAAACAGGTGCGTCCCAACCGTTAGGCCGGGACGAGCACCTGCTTTATGTGATATCCGACTACTCGAGGATCTCGGTTACCTGGCCTGCACCCACGGTACGTCCACCTTCACG
>JAEUUD010000396.1 GCA_016787625.1 Cyclobacteriaceae bacterium | reverse complement strand
TGAAAGGTCGGTTAAACTAGTATTTTCGATCTGTTACAAAGAGCACCATGTCTTCCAGGCCTTTGCGTTCGGGGCTTTCAGGGAATTCATGCAGAACGGCCAGGGCTTCGTTTTTGAAATCTTCCATTTTTTGTTTGGCATAATCAATCCCGCCGGCCTTTTCAACTGATTCAATAACCCATTTTACTTTCTCTTTGTCATTATTATTGTTTTTAACAATGTAAATGATCCTTCTCCGTGTTTCTTTATCGGTGTTGTTCAGGGTATAAATCAGGGGCAGGGTCAGTTTTTTTTCTTTAATGTCGTTGCCGGTAGGCTTACCTACATTTTCACTGGCATAGTCAAACAAGTCATCCTTGATTTGGAAAGCCATGCCCGTTTTTTCGCCAAATAGCCTGAGTTTTTCTGTTGTGGCTTCATTTTGGCAGCTACTCCATGCTCCTGCAGCACAGGCAGAAGCCAACAAGGAAGCGGTTTTATTCTTTATTATTTCGTAATAGATTTCTTCCTTCATATTTAGATTTCTGGCTTTCTCCAATTGAAGTAATTCTCCTTCGCTCATTTTTCTAACCGCATCGGAGAGTATATGAAGTATTTGATAATCATTGTGATCCAACGACAGCAGTAATCCTTTAGCCAGTAAATAATCGCCTATGAGCACATTCGCTTTAGCTTTCCAGAGAGCATAGGGGGAGAAGAACCCCCG
>JAEUUD010000395.1 GCA_016787625.1 Cyclobacteriaceae bacterium | reverse complement strand
TACAAGGACTACTATTTCAACTACTACTCCGTTGGTGGCATTAACGATTTCATCCGCAACCAAATTCCGTTTGTGGGCATCTCCGAAAACCAGGTGCTGACGAGTAGCATTTCTTCGCTCCTGGGCGGGGTTCAATATGAACCGTTCAGCAACCTCATTCTGACATTCCGGGCCAACTTCGGCTATTACGATTACATCACCCGCGACCCGAATGAATGGGGCATGCTGAGCGGTTACGCAGTATCAGGAGGGTACCGGTCACCCATAGGGCCCATCGAGATTTCATTGATGTACGGAGATCAGTCGAAGACGTTCCTGGGTTATGTGAATGTGGGATTTACGTTCTAAGAAATGAAAAATTAGAAATGAATAATGCAAAATGGACTCGGTAGGCTCGTGGTGATTCCTTTTGCATTTTACATTGGCTATTTTACATTTTGCGGTTCAATACTCAACGGCAGACCGACCATTACTTGACGAGGTCCAACAACTTGAACACTACAAAGTACACACTGTCTGTTGGCATTACCCTGGTCATCGCCAACATGATCGGCACAGGGGTATTTACCTCCCTGGGCTACCAGGTAGGTCCGCTTCCTTCGGGATTTGCCATCCTGGTGTTGTGGCTCCTGGGCGGCGTCGTGGCCTGGTGCGGCGCGCTCACCTACGCGGAAATTGCCACCACGCTGGAGCGCTCCGGCGGTGAA
>JAEUUD010000394.1 GCA_016787625.1 Cyclobacteriaceae bacterium | reverse complement strand
GATGCTGAACCCATTCGGAACTTTGAACATGGAGTTCCACGCTTCCTACCCACTGGAGGGAATCAATCTTTATTCGCGCATTGAAAAAATCGGGCCCCGCATGTACATTTCGGTTACCCGGATGAAAAATCTGAATCGGTTCACCTTGTGTGGTGATGAGTGATTGTTTATTAAAAAATTGAAATTGCCAGAGGTAATGGAGAAAGGATTCTTGCACAACGGTATTAGTAATTTAACGATGGATCAATCTACGATTATTAAAATCAAAAATCAATCCTCTGAAATTAGTGCAGGTTATCCGGTTGCAGATTACAAGTCAAAGGCCTGCGATCTGGAACTTACAGCAGGGCTTGCAACATTTAAATCCTTGCCTGATAGGTATACAACTCAAAATACCGTCCCTTCTTATCAATGAGTTCCTCATGCTTACCACGCTCTACAATCTTACCATTTTCAATTACCAGAATCTGATCTGCCTGACGGATGGTACTTAACCGGTGCGCAATAACAAAAGTTGTTCTGCCTCTCATAAGGCTTCGTAAA
The DNA here is from genome assembly GCA_016787625.1 of Cyclobacteriaceae bacterium. Taxonomy (GTDB): domain Bacteria; phylum Bacteroidota; class Bacteroidia; order Cytophagales; family Cyclobacteriaceae; genus ELB16-189. The sequence goes on along the minus strand of JAEUUD010000394.1, from coordinate 164 downwards.
CTTTCCTGAATAAACGATTCACTCTCTGTATCCAGGTTTGACGTGGCTTCATCCAAAATCAGGATGCGTGGATTTGCCAGCACAGCACGGGCAATAGCGATGCGCTGACGCTGCCCACCGGATAATTTCACACCCCGTTCACCAATCACCGTATCGAGTCCCTT
>JAEUUD010000393.1 GCA_016787625.1 Cyclobacteriaceae bacterium | reverse complement strand
GGCCAGTCCGGCGCCTGTACCGATCTGGGCACCAACGATGCCATGACCTCCGAAGAAATTCTCTTTTACCCCAAATAAGTGCATACTGCCACCCTTGCCCTTGCTGCACCCGGTTGCCTTGCCGTAGAGTTCGGCCATGCAGGCCTTGGCCGAAATGCCTTTGGCAATGGCCAGTCCGTGATCGCGGTAAGCGGTGATGAATTTGTCATCGGGGTTGGTGGCTGTCATACAACCGGCGGCAACGGCCTCCTGGCCGATGTAAAGGTGACAAAAGCCACGGATCTTCTGCATGCCGTACAGCTGGCCTGTCTTTTCTTCAAAGCGGCGCAGGAGCAGCATCAGTTCATACCAGTAGAGATACGTTTCTTTGGAAAACTTCGTAGCCAATGGGTATAATTTTAGGCGGCAAAGATAAGGGAGAAATACGAATAAAATGATGGGAATCTGGCCTTGGGAATCAGTGGTTAATAACGTATCAGGCGCCGTTGTCCGACTAACGCAGCAGGCTGATATTTCCCTTGTAGTTATGGCGTTTCCCGGCCAAATCCCTGAACCGGAGTATGTATACGAATGTACCAGGATCCAGTACCTGGTTCCGGAATCGGCCATCCCAGCCCTCACCCGGTTTGCGGGAAAGGAACAGCAGTTGCCCGCCCCGGTTGAATACCTGGAGCAGGTATTCCGATATCTCCCGGTTCAATACCGGAC
>JAEUUD010000392.1 GCA_016787625.1 Cyclobacteriaceae bacterium | reverse complement strand
GAATGGCTGGCTACCTTCTTAGCCTTGGGAATGTCTTCGGCCTCTACGTCGATTCGGATCTCCACTGATGAATTAAATGCCCTTGTGGCGCGCGCTTTCAGCGTCACGACGTTGCCCAGTTGAATGGGCGTACGAAACGATATGTTGTCTACCGACGCGGTTACCACAGTGCTGTTGCAGTGCTTCTGTCCCGCGATGGCGGAGACGACGTCCATCCAGTGCATGAGGCGTCCCCCCATCAGGTTGTTGAGCGTGTTGGTATCGTTGGGGAGGACCATCTCGGTCATACTCACAAACGATTCTCGCGGAGACTTCTTCTTACGGGTCATGGGTATTCAGTTAGTGTCGGAGGTCCAGCCTTCCTTGCCCAGGAGCGGAACGAATGCAAACGTATCAAATTCTTCCTTGCGGACCACGCCGTTCACCTTGGTAATCCGAACCATCACCTGCTTGTCGCGACCCCCCACGGGAATGACCAGCACACCGTGATTGGCCAGTTGGTGAATCAGGGAGTCTGGAACTACCGGCGCTCCGGCGGTCACGAGAATCTTGTCGTAAGGAGCACGTATGGGAAGTCCCTTGGATCCATCGCCATGAAAGAAGAACGGATGATAGCCGAGTTCCGGGAGGAACTCCTTCGTTCGGTCGTACAGTTTCTTGTTGTATTCGATCGTGTAGACTTTGGCGCCGAGTTCCATCAGCACGCAGGC
>JAEUUD010000391.1:351-716 GCA_016787625.1 Cyclobacteriaceae bacterium | reverse complement strand
CACGGCCTCCTAACTGCATCACCTTTTCGGCAGCATATTGAGCAACATTACCGGAACCAGAGATGGAAACAATTTTGGCTTCGAGCGAATCATTTTTTGTGCTGAGCATTTCCTGCAGAAAATAAACACAGCCATATCCTGTTGCTTCCGGACGGATAAGACTGCCGCCAAAAGGCAATCCTTTACCGGTTAGCACTCCGGTAAACTCATTGGAAAGGCGCTTGTATTGGCCAAACAGATAACCGATTTCTCTTCCGCCCACGCCAATATCGCCTGCCGGCACATCTGTATCAGCATCAATATGTCTGTATAATTCTGTCATAAAACTCTGGCAGAAACGCATCACTTCATTATCTGATTTTCCT
>JAEUUD010000391.1:0-341 GCA_016787625.1 Cyclobacteriaceae bacterium | reverse complement strand
TCGGATCAAAATCACTTCCGCCTTTGCCACCACCCATGGGTAACGTGGTAAGGCTGTTCTTAAAAACCTGCTCGAAAGCAAGAAACTTCAAAATGCCGAGATATACGGAAGGATGAAAGCGAAGCCCGCCTTTGTAAGGGCCCAATGCACTGTTCATCTGAACACGAAATCCCCGATTAATCTGAAAGTTGCCTTTGTCATCCATCCACGGAACACGGAAAATAAGCACGCGCTCAGGCTCGGCTATGCGCTCAAGAATTTTGGCATCCTTGTACTTTTTGTTTTCCTCAAGAAAAGGAATAACGCTTTCGGCTACTTCCTGAACCGCCTGATGAAATTCA
>JAEUUD010000390.1 GCA_016787625.1 Cyclobacteriaceae bacterium | reverse complement strand
TTTACCTCGAGGGTAATGCCTTTGGCGCCGATCAATGGATGCTGCTGGCCGTCGGCAATGTGGTGGCCTTCCTCGTCGCGATGGCAGCCATCAAGCTGTTTATTGAATACCTTACCCGCCACGGGTTCCGTATCTTTGGATATTACCGGATTATCGTCGGCCTGATCATCCTTGTCCTGTACTATTTCGGAGCCGACCTTCCGATGCTTTAATGAATACCGAAGAAGGCATCGTACTGCTGGTCAATAAGCCACTGGAGTGGACCAGCTTCGACGTGGTGAACAAGCTGCGCTACATCCTCCATACCCGGAAGATCGGCCATGCCGGCACCCTCGACCCCCTGGCCAGCGGGCTGCTCATCATCTGTGCGGGCAAGATGACCAAGCAAATCGATACGTTCCAGGCCCAGGAAAAGGAATACACTGGGACACTGGTTCTCGGACAAACGACCCCCTCCTACGACCTGGAGACCGAACCCACCACAGCCGTGGATACTGCAGGAATAACACCCACCCAGGTGAAACAAGCCGCCCAGGCATTTGTGGGAAACATCGAACAGGTACCCCCGGCGCATTCATCCATCAAGGTGGGAGGCAAACGAGCGTACGATATGGCGCGGAAAGGCAAGGCCGTAGAGCTGAAGCCCCGGGCCGTGGAGGTGCGTGAGTTTGAGATCACGAATTGCCGATTCCCGGAAGTTGATTTTCGCGTGGTCTGTTCCA
>JAEUUD010000038.1 GCA_016787625.1 Cyclobacteriaceae bacterium | reverse complement strand
ATCAGCAAGCTGGATGCCGTACTCTTCACCCACAGTCACAAAGATCATACAGCCGGACTTGATGATGTCCGCGCCTACAATTTTCTGCACAATATGGATATGCCGGTGTACGGACAGGCGTATGTGATGGAGCAGCTCAAGGTCGAATATGCATACATCTTTGAACCTCACCGCTATCCGGGCATTCCGCGGCTGAACCTCATACCCGTTAAAGACGAACCGTTCAAGATCGGCGAAATCAGTATCATTCCGCTTCCCGTCAAACACCTTCATATGCCTGTGCAGGGCTTCCGCATTGGAGATTTCAGTTACATCACGGATGCCAATGACATCCCGGGCGAAACCATGAAGCGTCTGGAAGGAACCAAGGTGCTTGTCCTCAACGCACTCCAGCGCGAGAAGCACATATCCCATTTCAACCTCGAAGAGGCTGTTCAAATGGCAGCCAGCATTGGCGCTACAAAAACCTATTTTACGCACCTCAGTCACAAGATGGGGCTGCACAAGACCGTGGAAAAGGAACTCCCCGCCAACGTTGCCCTTGCGTTTGACGGGTTGGTGGTCACGTTGTAGTCTACCGACATGCACAACAATTATTATTTCCTACGTGCACTCTCCGTGGCGCTTGAACAAGCCCTTTCCGGATTTACGCTTGTCTCGTGCTTTAGTCAGAACAAGGATGAACTGGTGATCGAGTTCAATAATACCACACGGTCTTTCTTCCTGAAAGCCACCCTCCTTCCGGATTTTCAGTGTCTTTCCTTCCCAGAGGTCTTCCACAGGGCCCGCAAAAACAGCATCGACTTGTTTTCGGAAATCACCATGAAGAAGGTAATCGGTGTGAGACAATTTCTCAACGAACGCAGCTTTGCCCTGATGCTCGAGGAAAACAACGCGCTATTGTTCAAGATGCACGGCCGTCAGGCGAATGTCGTTTTGTTCAGGGATGAAGTGCCTCTCGCTATCTTCAGAAACAAACTCCTGACAGACCTGCAGCTGAACTGGCATTCAATCGACCGCAACATCAATTGGTCATTCGATCACTTCAAGGTTCATCAACATGACCTTGAATCAACCTACTTCACTTTTGGAAAACCTGTTTGGAATTACCTCTTAGCTAATGGTTTTGAAGAAAAGACTGTTGCCGATCGATGGGAGCAAATGGAGGCCTTAAGGCTAACCCTGGAATCGCCGGTGTTTTCAATAGTGGAGCAGGATTCATCCATTCAGCTCTTCTTGTTCCCTGGATCAGGAATGGTATTCTCAGATCCGGTGAAGGCCGTCAATGTTTTTTTCCAAAAACACCAGTCAGTCACAGGCTTTCATCGCGAGAAAGCCGCACTGCTTTCTCTCATTGGTGGAAGAGAAAAGCAATGTCAGAAGTTTCTGGAAAAAACCCGCCAAAGACTAATGGAAACTGAAAAGGATGATCACTATCAACAGTGGGCTGATTTGATTATGGCCAATCTACACATGATCAAGACGGGCATGGAGTCCATTGCACTTAATGACTTTCTCGAACCCGAAAAATCCATAACGGTAAAACTCAAGAAGGACCTGTCTCCCCAGCGCAATGCCGAAGCATATTACCGCAAAGCAAAAAACAGAAACATTGAACTGAACACTTTGAAAGAGTCCATTTCCCGTAAGGAAAAAGAGTTGGCAGAACTTCAACTGCACGAACAGCTGGTTAGCGGAGCCGAAGACCGTGAGACCCTTGAGCCGTTATCGGAGCACTATACCAGGCGGACTGAAGACAAAGCAAAAAAAGAAATGCTCCCATTTCACGAACACCTCTTTCAGGGCTACCAGATTTTGGTGGGGAAAAATGCTAAAGCCAATGACGAGCTAACCCTTCACCACGCCAATAAGGATGATGCATGGTTGCACGCCAAAGATGTCGCAGGCTCTCATGTGATCGTGAGGCAGCAGGCAGGAAAGACCATTCCAAAAAATGTGATTGAGTTTGCCGCCTCCCTCGCGGCATTTCACTCCAAACGAAAAAATGAAAGCCTTTGCCCTGTCACCGTCACTGTTGCCAAGTACGTACGTAAGCGCAAAGGAAGTCCTGCCGGAGAGGTCGAAGTTCAGCGGGAAGAAGTTGTGATGGTCGCACCGTGGCGCCGTCCATCGCCAAATCAGAAATAGAAAATCAGTCGTGCGCCGGTTGCATGAGGAATAAACCTCAGGTTGGCTGAACCGGGACCACCGTTGTACAGGGTGATGGCCTGATTGGTGTGTTTTGTGAAGGCGCTGGTAAGGGGGATGGTCAGGAGAAGCACCGCGACACCTCCGGCGGCAAGTCCCCACTCTGGTTGTCCACCTGCAGCCGCTGTTCCAATGGGCCACCCGATCAAGGCGCCTCCAACAAAGCTCAGGGCCAAACTTCCATTGTAGTTTGACATGGCCTTTTTGAATTCAGCCTGGGCGGCAGGATTGGACTCCATCAGTTTGAGCACTTGATTCGGCCTCACCAGGGTTTCACCTTCATAGAATCTGATTCCCCAGAAATTCTTTTCCATCCGGATTGGCTTTTGCTGTGCCAGCAATGTTAAGGGGAGGATAAGCAGCATCAGGCTGAACAGGCTTGTAGACTTCATGATGTGGGGGTTTCAACCAAGTTAATATAAAATGGTTGAAACCGAAGAATCTCCTACTTCACAAAATGCACCTTGATCATATTGGTGCGGTTGCGCTCATGGATAGGCATGCTGGCAAGAATGATAAACACGTCGCCACTCTTCACATGACCATCACGCTTGAGGATGGTTTCCACGTCATCGATGGTCTCATCCGTGGAGGTTTGTTTTTCATAGTAGTAGGCACGCGTTGCCCACACAAGATTCATTGCGTTCAGGATCGACTTGTTGCTTGTGAACACAAAAATATTGGTGTTGGGTCTGTGAGAAGAAGATTTCTGCGCCGAGTAGCCGCTCGCCGTCATCCCGACGATGGCTTTGGCATTGATCTCTTTGGCAAGCTTGCATGCCGCCAGCACAAGGCTGTCGTTAATAAAAATAGGTGAATGGGTATCGACCTCGCGGAAGCGATAGTAAATGCTCGCCTGCTTTTCTACTGAACCGATGGTACGCACCATGCTTCGGATCACCTCAATCGGATAACGGCCTGCCGCAGTCTCTGCCGACAGCATCAACGCATCCGCTCCGTCCATGACAGCATTGGCTACATCGTTGGTTTCCGCGCGGGTAGGTCTTGGATTCTCGATCATGCTCTCCATCATCTGGGTTGCAACGATCACCGGTTTGGCCAGCTTGTTGCATTTCTCGACCAGCATCTTCTGAACCATCGGCACTTCTTCCAGCCAAATCTCAACACCCAGGTCACCGCGGGCAACCATGACAGCGTCTGTAGCTGCGAGGACTGCATCGATGTTTTCAAGTGCTTCCGGCTTTTCAATCTTTGCCACGATCCGCGAAGTGGCTTTGGCTTCTTCGATGATACTGCGGAGGATGTCGATATCCTTGGCTTTGCGGACGAATGAAAGTGCAATCCAATCGATGTTGTTCTTTAATCCAAACTCAACGTCTTTAAGATCTTTCTCAGTGAGCGATGGTGCTGTGACTTTGGAATACGGCAGGTTGATTCCTTTGCGTGATTTCAACGGACCGCCATAGACTACTTTACAAACCACATCGATATCGCGGACTTCGGTTACCTTCAATTCAATCTTGCCATCATCAATAAGAACAAGGTCGCCGACCTTTACATCCTTGGGTAGATCTTTGTAACTGGTGCTCACGATCTCATGATCGCCAACCAGTTCGCGCGTTGTGATCACCAATGTTTCTTTTGGCTGTAGGACCGTCCCTTCTTTCACCTCATTGACACGGATCTTGGGGCCTTGCAAATCCTGAAGCAGTGCGATGTGTGTTCCCATCTCTTTGTTGATCTCACGGACGAAGTCAACTACTTTCTGATGATCTTCATGTGTGCCGTGAGAAAAATTGAGACGGAATACATCGACACCTTCCTTGGCCAGGGCGCGAAGCATTTCCTTGTTGTTGGATGCAGGCCCTACGGTGGCTACGATCTTTGTTTTATTGTAAGAGATTTTTTCCATGTCAGTGAAAGGAAATCGGTGACGTCGCGATCGCGGATCAAAAAATAAAGTTCTCCTTTGATTTAAGAGCGGACAAAGGTATTAAAGCCGCCCATTCAACGGAAGGAACCTGCCTCAAGTATTCCTGCAAACGATTGCCAGTTAGGTTTTCTTCTCCCTGGCTCATCAAAATATAGTCATAATGCGGAAACTCGGGGACAAGGACAGGAAGGGCATTTTCGGCGTCTGACGGCCTGTTCCTGAACAAGTGCAGCGCATTCATCGTCGTTGCGAAAGAATAATGGTCATAACTGGACGATCCTTTCTTAAGGTCAATGACCAAATCTTTTTGCTTTACCAGCCGTGTATCCAGAATCTTATTGAGGTGCCAGGCAAGTTTATATCCTTTTAAAGAGGTGCGAATGCCAAGCAATTCAAAATCGAAGGAGTACTCAATTTCGAGCTTGTTTTTCCTGATTTTGGCCGACATGGGATGATTCCTTTGGAAGCTAAAAAGTTTGATTATATGACCCCAAATCTCTTACTTTGCGCAGATTTTTAAAATACCTTAAACCATACTAACATGTCGGACATCGCACAAAAAGTTAAACAAATCATTATCGACAAACTGGGTGTAGAAGAATCGGAAGTTACTCCTGAGGCAAGCTTTACCAATGACCTTGGAGCCGATTCATTGGATACTGTCGAACTGATCATGGAATTCGAGAAAGAGTTTAACATTTCCATACCGGACGATCAGGCAGAAAACATTGCCACCGTAGGCCAAGCCATTGCCTACCTGGAGCAAAATGCGAAGAAATAGTCAGGATCCTTCCTGATTTCCACGACATATGAATTTGAAACGGGTTGTCATCACTGGGATTGGTGCACTCACGCCTATCGGAAACACCCTGCCCGAATTTTGGGAAGGGCTGAAGGCGGGGAAAAGTGGTGCCGCGCCAATTACCAGGTTTGACGCCTCTCTATTCAAGACCCGTTTTGCTTGTGAGCTTAAAGGTTTCGATCCAACCAAATTCATGGATCGCAAAGAGTCCCGCAAACTCGATCCATCAACGCAGTATGCACTCGTCGCTTCTGACGAAGCCATTATCCACTCCGGTCTTGACCTAAATTCCCTGGATCCGGATCGTGTGGGTGTCATCTGGGGCTCAGGTATCGGCGGATTGCTCACCTTTCAAGAAGAGGTAAAATCATTTGCGAAAGGCGACGGCACACCACGGTTCAATCCATTCTTCATTCCCAAGATGATTCCCGACATCAGCGCGGGACACATCTCCATCAAGTATGGATTTCGTGGACCTAATTACGCTGTCGTCTCTGCTTGCGCTACATCTACTCATGCCATTTACGATGCCTACACGCACTTGCGCCTCGGCAAGGCGGACATCTTCGTTACAGGCGGCTCTGAAGCTGCCGTGTGCGAAGCAGGTGTCGGAGGTTTCAATGCCATGAAAGCGCTCTCAGAACGTAACGACTCTCCCGAAACAGCTTCGCGGCCTTATGACAAAGACCGCGACGGATTTGTACTCGGTGAAGGCGCCGGCGCTTTGATCCTCGAAGAGTACGAACATGCCAAGGCACGTGGCGCAAAAATTTATGCAGAAATTGTCGGAGGCGGCATGTCAGCGGATGCCTATCACATTACAGCGCCTCATCCGGAAGGAGCCGGCATTACCAAGGTGATGCAGCATGCCTTGACGGACGCAGGCCTGAAACCTTCCGACATCGATTACATCAATACGCATGGAACATCAACACCCCTTGGTGATCTCGGAGAGGTCAAAGCCATTCAACAGGTGTTCGGCGCTCATGCAGGCAAAATCAATATCAGCTCCACCAAGTCGATGACCGGCCACCTGCTCGGAGCAGCAGGCGCCGTGGAGGTGATCGCATGCCTTCTTGCCATCAACGAAGGCATCGTACCGCCTACCATCAATCACTTCACCGACGATGAGGGATTGGACTCCAGCCTCAATCTCACATTTAACAAAGCGCAGAAGCGAACAGTGAACATTGCGCTGAGCAACACGTTCGGCTTCGGCGGACATAACGCGTCGATCATCATCAAGAAACATTCGTAAGACTCCCTGTGTGGAACTTACTGAAATTCCCAGGCGGCCAATCCAAAAAAGAAGAGAGGAAACTGATCTCCGCGATCAAGACCATCACAGGCTACGCCCCTTCTAACCTGTCCCTTTACAAGCTCGCCATTCTCCACACCAGCAGAGCCAAGGAGATCAACGGCTTCCGCGAATCCAATGAAAGGCTGGAGTACCTCGGTGATGCCATCCTTGGCGCCGCCGTAGCCGACTATCTTTTCAAGAAGTACCCGTTCAAGGATGAGGGCTTTCTCACAGAAATCAGGTCCCGGATTGTCAACAGGGACTCCCTTAATCTCCTCGCCCGAAAGATTGGTATCAACCTCATCGTCCAGTTTGATCAGAAGAATGTTCAGCTCCAACGCGTTGTACTCGGCAATACCCTCGAGGCCATCGTCGGTGCCGTCTATCTTGACAAGGGCTACCTGCGGTGTAAGAAATTCGTTATCGACAAACTCGTCCAACCGCATTTCAACCTCGACGTTGTGGTGCAAACCAATCTCAACTATAAAAGCAAGATTATTGAGTGGACGCAGCGCAACAACAAAAACGTCAGGTTTGACTTGATGGAGGTGAAGAAAAACCGGAACCAGAAGGAATTTGCAATACAGGTTTTTGTGGATGAGGAACCTTGCGGCACTGGTTTTGGGTTTACCAAGAAGAAGGCTGAACAAGATGCCGCCATGAAGGCCTGCCAGCACTTAAAAATTGAGTAAGGGGATGACGAAGATCACCATTGCCGGCGCTACCCTCAACCAGACTCCCCTGGACTGGAAGCATAATGTTTCGAATATCCTTGCTGCCGTGAATGAAGCCAAACGTCAGAAGGTTGATATCCTTTGCTTCCCTGAACTTTGCATCACCGGGTATGGATGTGAAGATCTGTTTCTGACCAATTGGCTGACAGCCGAAGCATGGAAGCAACTCAATGCCATTGTACCTCATTGTGACAATATTGCAGTATGCGTAGGATTGCCCGTGCGCATGAACGATAAAACCTACAACGGTGTCTGTGTCATCGTTAACCAACGCATCCTTGGCGTTACCCTGAAACAAAATCTTGCCAATGACGGAGTTCATTATGAACCACGATGGTTTTTGCCCTGGAAGGCAGGAGAAGTGGCAGACCTTGTTATTGAGGGAAATCCAATCCGTGTTGGAGACCTGACGTATGAAACCCGTGGAGTGACCTTTGGTTTTGAAATCTGTGAAGATGCCTGGAGCAAGGTCAGGCCAGGGCACAACCTTCGAAAGAAAGGCGTCGACATCATCCTGAACCCGAGTGCAAGCCATTTTGCCCTGGGCAAGAGTACCGCAAGGGAAAAGGAAGTGATCATCGACGGGTCGAAGATGTTTGACTGCGTATACTTATTCGTCAATCACCTCGGCAATGAAGCCGGACGTATGATCTACGATGGAGACATCGTCATCGGTCAGCGCGGAACATTGCTGGCAGTCAACCGACGGCTTTCGTTCCGCCCGTTCAATCTGCTTGCAGTTACGGTTGACACCACTGACGCTTCGAAGTCCCAGATCCAGGCTCCAACGGATGGCCGCGAAAGGAATGAGGAGTTCGCGCGGGCGGCATCGCTCGCCCTTTACGATTATCTGAGAAAAAGCAAAGCCCGTGGCTTTGTCCTGAGTTTGAGTGGTGGCGCAGATTCCTCCTGTTGTACCGTTTTGGTTTCAGAGATGGTGAAGCGTGCATCGGCAGAACTCGGGTGGGAAGCTTTCTGGACTTCGTTGGGATATGACCACAAGAAGTCACCAAAGTCGGTTCAGCCAGCCATCAAGGTTCTCCTGACCTGTGCTTACCAGTCAACACAACACTCTTCGGAGGCAACGCGCCACGCTGCCGAGGGCCTTGCTACATCGGTCGGCGCTGAGTTTTTCGCTTGGTCTATTGACACGCAAACAGCGCAAAATACCCGGACGATTGAAGAGGTCATCGGCAGACCACTCACGTGGGACCAGGATGACATTGCCATGCAGAATATTCAGGCACGTTCCAGATCGCCAATCATCTGGCTCCTGGCCAACATCAAACGATCCATTCTCCTCACCACTTCCAACCGCAGTGAAGGCGATGTCGGGTATGCAACCATGGACGGTGATACCAGCGGAAGCCTTGCACCACTCGCAGGAATTGATAAACCCTTCATACTACAGTGGCTTGCCTGGGCAGAAGTCCATTTGAATTATCAGGCGTTGCGTGCTGTGAACAAGCTGGAACCCACAGCCGAATTGAGGCCGACCGGGCAGTCACAATCCGATGAAAAAGACCTCATGCCTTATGTGGTCTTGTCGGAAATTGAACGGCTGGCAATCCTTGGACGTCAATCCCCTGTACAAGTGTTTGATCAGCTGAAAGGCAAACATCATCCGGCTCAACTAAAAGCATGGATACGCAAGTACTTTGTGCTGTGGGCTGCCAACCAATGGAAGCGTGAACGGTTTGCACCATCCTTCCACTTTGACGATTTCAATGTAGATCCCCGAAGCTGGTGCAGGTTTCCCATCCTGTCCGGGGGATTTGAGGAAGAGCTGGCGCAGCTTGATTCCCGCGCAAATTGACGCCTTGCTGGAATCAATTTTCATTTATATTTGCCCCCGATAAAATGCTAGCTGTTTGATGAATACGTTGAACTTTATTGTCTGGAGCGGTAGCCCCGAGCTTTTTTCTTTCAATTCTCCCATTGGAGAAATTTCCCTTCGTTGGTACGGCATTCTCTTTGCCCTTGGCTTTCTTATAAGTCAGCAAATCCTGTATCACATCCATCGTAAAGAAGGAAAGCCGGATGCGGACGTAGAAACATTGACCATCTATATGATCGTTGCGACCATCCTTGGTGCACGCCTCGGTCATGTCATTTTTTATCAACCAGAGATCATCTGGCAGGATCCCCTGGGTGTCCTGCTGCCTTTTGAGTTTAAGCCCGAATTCCGCTTTACGGGATTGATGGGACTTGCGAGTCACGGCGGCGCCATCGGTATCCTGTTTGCCTTGTGGCTTTATTCCAGGCGAAAGGTCAAGGTCATGAGCGATGACGGAAAGACCGTACTGAGAATGGAACGCAGACCGAACCAGAATTATCTCCAGGTGCTGGACAGGATCGTGATTTTAGTTGCGCTTACCGGCTGTCTCATCAGGTTGGGTAACTTTTTCAATTCAGAGATTCTCGGAACACCGACGTCATGGCCAACGGGCATTGTCTTTGCCAACCAGGCCAAGGCGACCATCTCTGGTGATCCAAGACGAGCTACGAATCCAGTTGACGTTGTCAGCATCAAAGCCAATCCGGAAATTCCTGACACCATACCCGGGAAGGGTCCGCTTCAAATCCTCATTTTGTACCGGCCCGGTGTTCCCGAACAGGAGGTGCAGTATCATATCAACAGTGAACTTCAGGAGCGACTTTTTTATTCTCCGGAATCCGTCGAGGCTCCAACCGGTTTGGGTCTCCGCAACAAGACCCTGCTTGATCCAAGGACCAACCAGGTGATTGCACGTGTAGAAATCAACGGTATCAAGCGACATCCGGCACAGCTCTACGAATCCATTTCCTGCCTCATCCTGTTTATTGTTCTCTTTTCCATATGGAACAAGTACAAAATCAACCTTCCTGAGGGACGGATCTTTGGCATTTTCATGATTGTACTATGGACACTTCGCTTTCTGTATGAGTTTTTGAAGGAAAATCAGGTTTCCTTCGAAAAGAATATGCCCATTAATATGGGGCAGATCCTCAGTATTCCCCTGATCATCATTGGAATCTACATCCTGGTAAGGTCATACAAGCAGCCTGCTCCAACCGCCTGATCGCATTGATGGGATAACGTATCTTTGCGTCAGCGATCACTACATGAAACAGCATGCTGACCTGGCTAGTTGGAATCATATTATTGGTGGGTGCACCCACACAGGAGAGCGACACCTTGCAGGTGAGCTCAGCCACGGCGGATAGTCTCGCCAATCGCCTGCTTCACGTTGACCGTGTTATCATCATCGGAAACAAGGTCACCAAGCAACGGATTATCGAACGTGAATTGTCACTTAAGGCTGGCGATTCCATCCGTGCAAAAGACCTTGAAGCCACCCTCCTCTGGGATAAAAACAAGCTATACAACCTCAGGCTCTTCAACACAGTCTCTGTTCGGGCTCTTGACCTGAGAAACAATCACATTGATCTGTTGGTGGAACTGACGGAACGCTGGTACATCTTCCCCGTTCCAATTTTTGAACTCTCTGACAGAAACTTCAACGAGTGGTGGAACAACTACAATCACGACCTGACCCGCATCAATTATGGCGTGAGAATTTACAAGAACAACTTCAGGGGAAGGAATGAGTCATTGAGGCTTACAGCCCAATTCGGGTTTTACAGGAAGTTTGATATTCAGTACAAGATTCCCAACCTCGACAAGACACAAAAGCACGGCCTCACCTTCAACTTCGATTATGGTGCGCCTCGCAACCTTGCCTATCAGACAGTCGATCACCGGCTGGAATTTCTCCGCAAGGACCAAGTGATTAAAGAGGCACTCGGGGCAAGCGTCACCTACACGCTTCGCAAGACGTTCTTTGAAACGCATGCTTTCACTTTCAATTACCGCAGCTCACAGGTCATGGATACCGTGCTGCAGCTTAACCCCATTTATTTTATCAGCAACACCAATAAGAATACACAACGGTACTCATTGCTGTCCTATTACTTTGTATCAGAGCATCGTGATGTTGTGATGTACCCGCTGAAAGGTTACCAGTTCACAGCCTTCGTCAGCAAGAACGGAATCTTCCCCAACGATGATGTCAACCAATGGGAAGTCAACCTGACCTATGCATGGCATAAACCCCTTGCACGAAACTATTTCTTTTCCAATTTCACTTCTGCCCTTTGGAGTACATCCCAGGGTCAGCCTTATTCCATCTTCAACGCGCTGGGGTACCGAAACCTGATCATTCGGGGGTTTGAAAACTATGTGATTGAGGGGCCTTCATTTGCGATCAACAAGACCACTTTCAAGAAGAAGATCTTTGGTAAGAACTGGACGCTGAACAAAATGCCCCTGGAACAATTCAACTATTTTCCCCTGGCGATTTATGTCAAAGTATTCTCCGATTTTGGTTACGTCCAGAACTACGCCTACTATGATGAAAAAGCATTCAACACGAGGCTGTCAAACAGGATGCTCCTTGGTGCAGGCGCCGGGCTTGATTTCGTTACGGTTTACGACCTGGTGATCCGCCTCGAATATACCTTTACCCAGGACCAACGTGGTGGGGGTTTCTTCCTCAATGCGAGGAAAGAGTTCTAAGGGCTATTTGTACTTCCAGATCTTACGCTGACCTTTTCGTGAAAAGGTATACCATATTCCATCTCTTTCTCCGTCCTTGTAGGAACCCTCGTAGGTGATCCTTCCCTGCTCGTCATAGAATTTCCAAAGCCCATGCTCCTTTCCCTGGTGATACCCGCCTGACTGAAGTAAAACACCAGCATCGGAATAAACCGCTGTAGGACCTTCCGGTAAACCATGCTCATAGGCGACCGTTCGTTCCAAATTGCCGCTTGGAAAGTAGTGGTTCCATACCCCGGCATACTGGCTGCTTTCATATCTACCCTTTTTCTCCAGCCTTCCATTTCTGTGAAAATAGAATCCGGAATCTTGCTGTAGGCCATTCACCCAGGTCTCTATCCCCAGCGGTTTACCATCAGGGTAATAAAAGCGAATACTACCGTTCAGCTTTCCTCTTTGGTACTCCTCACTTGCACTGACGATACCAGATGGATAGTAAAAGGTCCAGAGTCCCATACGGATGCCCTTGTCAATCTTCCCCTTGGCCCGCACCGCGCCACCTGGATAATAGTCGATGGTATCTGCAGGTTGCGCCAGCAGGAATACTGGAATTCCGAAGAACACAATCAGGAAAACAGGTACCAGCTTACTTCCTCGGTGAATCGACATAGGCGTAAACTTAACCTCAAATATCATCCGATGCACTACGCGTCATTTCTCACACTGATGCTCATGACCACCCTTGCTACAGGCCAGAGTGTAAGCACCCGCATGGGGGCACGACATGCGGGAATGGGTTACGCCAGCTTTGCCCTCGGTGATGAGTCTGGCCTTCTGGGCAATGTTGCTGGTCTGGCAAAGGTGCATCACCATGCTGTTACTTTCAATCAGGAGATCGTACCCGACCTGACAGGTGGTAACAGGAGTTCAGCAGGGCTCATTGTCACATCTCCATTTGGTACGCTGGGGCTAAATGTCTTCCGGTTCGGTGATAATATCTATCGCGAACAAATGATAAGCATTGGGTTCGCTCACGAGATAGGTACAACAGCCCTCGGTATGAGGATGAACTACATCCAGTACGAAGCAGACGGATTTGGCACAACAGGCACATCCACGCTTGATTTCGCCGGACTCACATCCATAACACCACATCTGTTCGTTGGTGCTGGTATCTTCAATCTCACACAATCCACCATTGCTTCCGGTGAAAAACTGCCAGTCATACTCACTGCTGCCATCGCATACCAACCAGGAAAATCACTTCACGCTGCCTTTGAAGTAGAAAAGAAACTTGGGTCTCCAGTTGTTTTCAAAGGAGGAGTTGAAGCAGGCATCAGCAAGAAAGTTTTTCTTCGCACAGGATTCAACCTTCATCCTGCTTCCTTATTTGGCGGGATAGGCGCCCTTACACACCGATTGAACATTGACTCTGCTGTAAGCTTCAACAGATTGTATGGATTTGTTTATCAGGCTTCGGCAACCTATAAACTGGGGAGGCAGAAAGAGCTATGAAGGCATTTGCTTTATTTCTGTTGCTGACGATTGCGATCCCATTGCTTTCGCAACCCGAATCCCAGGATGCCCTGCTCGACAGAATTGCTGATGAACTCTTTGCCACGTCAGAGGGCGATGTGAGTTTCGATGAACTCTATGAAACCCTGGCCCACCTCCTCGCCAATCCCGTCGACCTTAACAAGGTTAACAGTGAACAACTCCGGGCAATGATGATGCTCAGCGAGCAGGAATTGAACGCCTTTCTTACATATCGAGAGAAGTTTGGCCCTCTGCTGAGCACCCTGGAGTTGCAGGCCATCCCCAACTGGAGCATGGCCACACTCAGCCGCATGATGCCATTCGTCATGGTTACGGAAGCTTCAGCGGGAATCAATACCTCGATCTTTAAACGAATTGCGCAGGAAGACAACAACTACCTGGTGATCCGATACGATCGTACGCTCGAAAACCGAAAAGGGTTTATGGTCCCCGATTCAGCAAATGGGTACGCTGGGCAGCCGGACAAGTACTACCTCCGTTACAGGGTTTCACGTACCAATGACTTCAGTATTGGCATCACGGCTGAACAGGATCCGGGAGAGCCTCTCTCCTGGAAACCTGACAGGCAACAATTTGGCCCCGACTTCTTTTCAGCACATGTGCAACTCACACGAAAAGGCTGGATTGACAACCTGATTCTTGGCGACTTTCAGTGTCAGTTTGGTCAGGGCTTGCAACTGGGAAGTGTTTTTGGAATGGGTAAGAATGCCGAGGCCATCACCAGCATACGGCGAAGCAATCTTGGATTTATGCCCTACACATCTGTCAGCGAGAACCTTTACATGCGGGGTGTCGCCCTGAGTGTTCAGCCGATAAGCAAAATCAAAGTCCACGGATTCTTTTCATCCAAGAGAATTGATGCCACCGTTGACCAGGAAGTGCCCATGATTTCTTCCCTTTCGTCTTCCGGGCTTCACAGGACAAGACGAGAGCTGGAAGGTCAGAAGCAAGTGTTGGATCAGGACGCGGGACTCATCATCCAGTTTCAGTCAGGAACAACCGATGCCGGCATCCTGGCACACCACAAATCCCGTGACCACAGTCTTGTGCCGGAACCGGCGCCATACAACCATTTTAGTTTCAAGGGAGATTCCCGCAATAACGTTGGTGCATATTTCAATACGAGCTGGTCCAACATCACACTGTTTAGTGAGGTTGCTCACACAATAGGGTATGGATCAGCCTTCACCGCAGGTGTCCTTGGCAATCTCACCGGTCAGCTTGAAATGGCATGGCTGTTCCGAAATTTTTCCGTGAACTATCATGCCGACTATGCCAATGCTTTCGCCGAAAGTTCAACGCCACAAAACGAGCAGGGAATTTACTGGGGCATTCGTTACCGTCTAAACAAGAAATTGTCATGGAGTAGTTACATCGACATTTTTCAATTCCCCTGGTTGAGGTATCGCGCATACTCACCGTCTGAAGGATCGGAGTGGCTTCTCCGGTTTGAATACACACCCTCAAGGCATGTTCATTTGTTTTTCCAGGCACGGGAAGAAAGTAAGTGGAGAAATCTGGGCGATGAGACGGCTACTTACAAAATGGCCCCTGGCACCAAACGAAATGTCTGGCTCAGTTGTGAGGTGACCGGACCTACAGGACTGACGATAAAAACCCGGGTACAAGGAAGCCAGTTCGAATTCGGCGGATCGACGACACGCGGTATCGCATTCATTCAGGATCTTGCCTACGGAAGGGGAAAGTGGTCATTGACCATGAGATATGCATTGTTTGATACTGATGACTATGATAACCGCCTGTATGTTTCTGAGCGGGACGTCTGGCTAACGGCGTCATTGCCGGCATATGATGGCGTGGGCGTCAGAACCTATGTTCTACTACATTACAAGATTTCAAAGACTTTGGATGCCTGGTTCAGGTGGGCAAGGACAGCCTATGAGGATCGGTCGGGCATTGGCAGCGGGATGGACCAGATTGATGGCAATACCAGAAATGATGCTAAATTTCAGGTCAGGATAAGGTTTTAATCATCCTGAACCCTCCTATGCACGGCTCCGCCCTGGTAACACCTGAAGTGGGTATTGTGATGGCCATCGGTCTGGCGATTTTTATCATCATCTACCGACTGATCTTTCGAAAACCACGCCGTTAAGGATTTTTAATACCTCCATTGTTGGATATTACTCATGGCTGTGTGTAGATTAACGCACTGATTACGATGCCATTAGTATGGCACGGTCAGCCCAGAACTTAAAGCCTACTCCCATGAGAAAGATCAACCTGATACTGACACTGATTGTGGTGTCCCTGCTATTGCTGTCGGCCGCCTCCATTGCGTTTGCACAAACAACCAAGAAGACCCTCGAGGTACCCGAGTTTAAGGGGATCTATGTCAACTCCGGATATACGGTCATGTTGAAACAAACCAACAAACAGGAAGTTGTCGTTGAGGCATTAACCGAGATCTTTGAAGTGAGTGAATTCAAAGTAGAAAATGGTATCCTGATGATCAATGTTGAGCGTAAGCCTGAAACCACGAACAAGAGCATCTGGGCGAAAATCGATGACATTAAGTTAAATCCTTCGATGAAGGTGTACATCAGCATGAAGAATGTCACAGAACTCCAGGTGAACGGCGCCGGCAAAATCATGTCGGAGAATTCCATCTCAGCCGATCAACTCACCCTCGGTGTTTCCGGAAGCGGCAGCATGGATGTTGACATTAAAGGAAACGGCGTGAAAGCTGAAGTGAGCGGTGCCGGAAGCTTGACGCTTCGTGGTTACGCTACCTCGGTCAATGCAGTGGTTAGCGGAGCCGGCAGCATCAAGGCATTCGATTGTCCTCTTGAAACCGCCACCATCAAGGTAAGCGGTAGTGGCAATGCGGACTTTAACGTATCAACGACAGCTGACGCCTTTGTTCATGGCACCGGCAACATCAAACTGAAGGGTAACACAAAAACCCTCGGTAAGAAAGTGTACGGCACAGGTACTGTCGAACGCGCCTACTAAGGGCAACCATTCGTCTTTAATGTCTATCTTCGACCGATGTCACCTTACATTGCATCGGTTGTTCAGTGCGCGCCTGTCTTTTTTGATAAGCAAAAAACCCTTCAAAAACTCGGTCAACTCATAAGGTCAGCAGCCAGGGAGAAGGCCCGGCTTATTTTGTTTCCTGAGGTTATCATCCCTGGCTACCCACGTGGACTCATCTTTGGAACAGCGGTGGGTGGTCGCACTCCGGAAGGCCGCGAAATGTTTCTGCAATACTGGGAGAATGCCATCGAAGTCCCTGGCAAGGAAACTGCTCAGCTGGCAAAATGGGCCAAAGAAGCCAGGGCCTATGTCGTTGTCGGTGTGACCGAACGTGACACAGTCAGTGACACCCTGTTCTGTTCGCTGCTTTATTTTTCACCAGAAGGAAAGCTCATTCACAGGCACCGCAAAATAAAACCCACCGCCGCCGAAAGGATTATCTGGGGGGAAGGCGACGGCTCAGACCTGACGGTTCAGGAAACACCACTTGGAAAAATCGGTGGACTCATCTGTTGGGAAAACTATATGCCCCTTGCCCGCACAGCCTTATATCAGCAAGGCCTCGACGTTTATCTCGCACCCACAGCCGACTGTCGCGACAGCTGGCAGGCAACATTAACACACATTGCCTGTGAGGGGCGCTGCTTTGTGCTTGGATGCAACCAGTATCTGACACGACAGCATTACCCGGCTGCATTGCAGAAAAAATTGCAAAAAGATCATCCGAGCCTGCCAAGCTCCGGTGGCAGCGTCATCATCGGACCCTTAGGACGAGTATTGGCCGGCCCTTCTTTTGGCAAGGAAGAAATTCTAACGGCCGAAATCGATCATCGGGAAATTGTGAAAGCCAAAATGGATTTTGATGTGATTGGTCACTATGCACGGCCTGATATTTTCGAACTCGACTGGAAGAAAAAACCACTATCATGAACGAGAAGGATGTCATTGAAAAGTTTTACAAGTCCTTTCAGCAAAAGGACTGGCAAGGGATGCAGTCATGCTACCATGATGACATTGTATTTTCTGACCCCGCATTTCCTCACCTTAGGGGGAGCCAGGCAAAGGCGATGTGGCATATGCTCACAACGTCAGCAAAGGACCTCGTGATTGCTTTCAACAATGTGCGGGTTGATGGCCATCTTGGATCCTGTGATTGGGAGGCCTGGTACACTTTTTCAAAAACCGGTGGCAAGGTGCACAACAAGATTCACGCAGAATTTGAATTCAAGGATGGTAAGATCATCAAACATACAGACGACTTTAGCTTCAGTCGCTGGGCCGGGATGGCCCTTGGACTCCCGGGAAAACTACTTGGGTGGACGCCTTGGCTGAAGGGCAAGGTTCAGGCGACGGCAGCCGCCAGTTTGGCCAAGTTTACGGCTTCCCAGCCAGCCTATTCTGGCACGAACTGACGTTCCAAAAACGCAACATTCAGGACAAATTAGCCCTAAATAGGCCGCTGGGAGGCTTTGACCGGATTGGACCGTCCATCCCGTCAACCTTGCAAAATCAAAAAATCCTTATATTTGCCAGGTTAATTGATAATCGCCCTCTGTGGCACATAGGTTTACTTGGTACTTCAGTTGAGATTATTGGATTAACAGAACTTTATTATTTAACTAATTTCAACAGTACAAATGAACATTTATGTAGCCAACATTCCCTGGAAGGCCACGGAAGACCAACTCAAAGCGCACTTTTCAGCATTCGGGGAAGTAACGTCTGCGAAGATCATTATGGACAAAGTCACTCAGCGCAGCCGCGGTTTCGGTTTCGTTGAAATGGCCGATGACGGTTCTGCTCGCCAGGCCATCACCAGTCTTAATGGCGCTGATTTCCAGGGCAAAAACCTGGTGGTGAACGAAGCTCGCCCCCGCGAGGAAAGACCGAACAGCTTCCGTAGCAACGGTGGCGGCGGTTTCCGCAAAGGCGGTTTCAATCGCGAAGACTAATCTAGAATTACACTACGTTAGCAATATCACAATGTCCCGCTGAAAGGCGGGACATTTTTATTTGCGGTCAAACCGGTCCGGGTTAAACAGACCCAAGTCAACGGCGGGTGGTGTCCCCTGGATCAACGCATTCACAACATGCCCGGTAGCAGGACCAAGGCTGAGGCCCATCATCGAATGCCCAGTGGCGATGACCAGATTTTTTGCGCGTCTGGTCCTCCCGATATAAGGCATACCGTCTGGTGAGCACGGTCGCAAACCATGCCAAACGTGATCAGTCGAAGGCATACTCACATTCATTTCAGGGTAATACTTCCTGATAGAACCGACGATTCCCTTCACCCTGTTCATGTTGATCGTGTGATCGACACCGGCAATTTCCATCGTTCCACCAAAGCGAAGCGAGCTAACCATGGGCGTCACCGCAACACGCGCTTCAAGAAAAATGGTAGGAACCCGAACATTCTTGGGAACATCGGAAAGTGTGAAGCTGTAACCTTTTCCAGCCTGCATAGGCAACCGCATACCCAGTCCCGACAGCAGATGTCCTGACCATGCACCCGTCGCCACCACCCATTCATCAGCAGTAAATTCTCCCTGGCTTGTTGTGACAGCGCGAATGGACCCATGCTCCGTCCGAAATTCCTTGACCTGACTGTGCGTCAAAAATTCAACGCCCATTCCCTGAAGGTGCACAATCAATTGAGGCACCAATACGCCAGGAATCAGATGCGCATCGCCTGGATAGTACACACCACCACGGGCATTCACTTTCACATCCGGTTCAAGTTTTTGGATGTCTGAAAGAGTAAGGACATGAGCCTCTATCCCCAGGTTCTTTGCGAGATGAACTGTTTCCAGTTCCTCTTTCTCCAGTGCAGCATCATGATACAACATCAACAGGCCACGCTCCTGATAACCAAAATCAAAAGGCAGCGTTCGTGACAACTCGTGATATATGGACTTGCTGAACAAACTCAGGGCACTCAGCGCAGGCTTAGAACGCTCCACATGCTTTGCTGTGGCGTTTCGATAGAAGCGAAGGCCCCAGTCAAGAAGGTCCTTACTCAATCTTGGTCTTACATAAAACGGACTCGTTGAGTCGAACATCCAGCGTATTCCCTTGGCAATCATACCCGGAGCCGCCAGTGGTATGAAGTGACTCGGCACAATCATTCCGGCATTTCCAATGGAGCATCCACTGGTCATGTCATCCTGATCAATGATGGTCACAGAATACCCTGACTTGCGAAGGTGGTAGGCAGAACAAAGTCCAATGATGCCGCCACCGATAATTCCAATGCGCTTCATGGGTATCTCAGATTACCTGAAATCCGTGGGCGTATGGATCATCATCAGGATCAATGGTGATCGTATTGAATCCGTAAACACGTGCCCATCCTTCCACACTTGGGATGATGGCAGGAATACTGCCCAATGATGTAACTTCTTCTACACGTCCGATAAACTTCGAACCAATGATGCTTTCGTGAATAAACTCCTCCCCTTGTTTGATTTTTCCACGAGCATGCCATTGTGCAAGCCTGGCTGACGTTCCAGTGCCACACGGAGACCGGTCAATAGCTTTATCACCATAGAATACCGCATTGCGTGCCGTCGACGATTTGTCAATGGTCTTGCCGGTCCAGAGTATGTGACTGCATCCTGTGATGGTAGGGTTCTCCGGATGCACAAACGTGTGTTTCTTATTGATATCCTTCCTCAGCTCACGGCTCCACCCAATCAGTTGGTCTGCGGTATAATGCTCAAGGCCTGGAAAGTTCTTTTGAACATCCACAATGGCGTAGAAATTACCTCCATAAGAGACATCCAGCGTCAATTCACCGAGATCCGGGCAGACAGCCTGAATGTCCTTTGCCGCCAGGAAGGCTTTCACATTTCTTATTTTCACCGACTTCACCTTTTTCCCTTCCTGTTTGTACTCGATACGCACCAGGCCGGCGGGAACTTCAAGGTTAAGAACGCCAGGTGTCTTAGGAACAACGAGGCCGTGTTCAATAGCGATGGTGACTGTTCCAATGGTTCCATGACCGCACATAGGCAAGCATCCGCTGGTTTCAATAAAAAGCACGCCGACGTCGTTGGCCGGGTCCGTGGGTGGATAGAGGATGCTTCCGCTCATCATGTCGTGACCACGTGGTTCGAACATGAGGCCTTTCCTGATCCAATCGTACTCGCGCAGGAAATGCTGGCGCTTCTCACTCATGTTGTTGCCAACGAGGTTGGGTCCACCCCCGGCAACCACCCTTACCGGGTTCCCGCAAGTATGCGCGTCAATACAAAAAAAGGTCTTTGCCATCTGTTATTTCTTCCATTCGTTATTGACCAACCTCCATATTGAAAGAGGATTCTCATTCCTGAGCTCGGGTGGCAACAGGTCATGCGGAAAATTCTGAAAACTGATCGGCCGGACAAATCGCTTCACAGCATCTGTTCCTACCGAAGTAAATCGTGAATCCGTTGTTGCCGGAAATGGACCTCCGTGATGCATCGATGGACAAACTTCTACCCCTGTAGGAACGCCATTGATGATCACACGGCCAACACGGTCGGCAACGCGCTGAATGAAGTCCTTGTATTCCTCCATTTCATCGGGTTCACCAATGATGGTTGCCGTGAGCTGGCCCGGAATCGCGTCAAGTGCTTTGAAGAGTTCTTCTTTTGAGGTCGCCTGAACGAGTAGCGAATAAGGTCCGAAGACCTCCTCATGCAGGGCAGGGTTCCTCATAAAATTCTCGGCTGAAACTGTTGCCACCGTTGGGATACCCTGGTTTTGTCCAGGCGCCGTCGCTGATTCAGCGATGAGGCTGACACCTTTTTCGTTAAGTGCTTTGCCCCGGTTTTTCACAAAGTTGGAGGCGATGCCTGGATGAAGCATCGTATCCGGCTTTATCTGTTTGATTTTTTCTCCGATTTGACTGGCAAACGCAGTGAGCGCCGGACTTTGAATCGACAACAACAATCCCGGGTTGGTACAAAACTGACCCACACCCTGCGTTATCGAGTTGGCATACATCTCTGCAACCTTCTCAGACCGGGCTTTAAGTGCACCCGGCAGAATAAACACAGGATTGATACTGCCCATTTCTGCAAACACAGGAATCGGATCAGGGCGTTGTGCCGCATAATCCCACAACGCTTTGCCACCAGAGAACGAACCGGTAAACCCTACTGCTTTCGTCGCAGGATGCTGTACCAGCATTTTTCCTGCTTCAAAAGAAGGAGCGTGCACATGTTGAAAAGTGTGAGGATGCTCGCCACACTTTGCAATTGCCTTCTGGATGGCACCTGCGACAAGATCGGAGGTTCCGGGATGTGCAGGATGGGCCTTGAGCACAACGGTGCAACCGGCAGCTAAAGCAGACGCCGTGTCAACACCTGCTGTAGAATAGGCAAATGGAAAATTGCTGGCTCCGAAGACAACCACAGGACCCAATGGCACCATCATTTTCCTTAGGTCAGGTTTGGGCAGTGGTGCCCTGTCGGGGATGGCTGTGTCGATGCGGGCTTCTACCCATGAGCCTTCCTTCACCATGGTTGCAAACTGCCTGAGTTGACCTGTCGTTCTACTCCGTTCTCCTGTCAGTCGCGCCTCGGGAAGGTTGGTCTCCTCCATCGCTTTCCTGATCAACGGTTCTCCGAGTGCTTCGATCTCCGACGCAATGGCCTCTAACAAAGCTGC
>JAEUUD010000389.1 GCA_016787625.1 Cyclobacteriaceae bacterium | reverse complement strand
GAAGCGAGAATCTTACATTTTGTATGGATGGGTCTGTCAATCTTACGGGATGCCGGCCAGTGCGCGAAGGGATCATCCAAAGTGGATTACCTTTATGGATGAGCACAGTAGGCATGGATTGTTGGAGATTGAGTTGATGACTGAGTGAATTCTTGATGTTGAGTGGTGGTATCACAAAAAGGAAGGGAGGAGACCCAACCGGCACGCGTCGGGAGACGCCGCGCCAGCATTCATGGATTGGAACATCCGGGCCAGAGGGGGGGGAATGGATTCTAGCTTCTAGATTCCAGATTCTGTATTCTAGTTCTGACATGGAATTCCGAAGGGTAGTCGCGCATTTTGTATGAATGGGTCTGGCAATTTTTACGGGATGTCAGGGCACAAGCACCCTATCATTCTGATTGTCACTTTTCTTTTACTTGACTAAAGAAAAGTAACCAAAAGAAAAGTCAAGGCAAGCAAGATGCTTCCCCGCACAGGGCCATCGCGCCACCCCGCCTTGCCAGCGCTCGGAGAGAAGATCTGCGAAAATCTGCGAGTTAAATCTGCGGAGATCTGCGGGAAACTTTTTTTGGCGCTAACTATTATTGCCTGGCCATTTCGCTGAGAAGATCATCCAGGTGCTTATCTTTATTGGAGTGCAGTGGGAAAGGATTGTTGGAGATTGAGTTGATGGGCTGAGTGAATTCTTAATGTTGGGTGTGGTATCACAAAAAGGAAGAG
>JAEUUD010000388.1 GCA_016787625.1 Cyclobacteriaceae bacterium | reverse complement strand
GGCTGCGGTTTTACCGGTCCCGGTTTGCGCAATTCCAATAACGTGCTGCCCACCGGTTATTAACGGAATACACTTCTGCTGAATCTCCGTGGGATGTTGAAAGCCTGCATCCTTCACTGCATCCAGCAACTGTTTGTTCAATTTAAAATCATTCCAGTCGGCAGCGCTGTTCATTAACCTTTATCTTTACACAACTTTACAAGGTAATGAACTCCACGGTAATCACGAATGCGAAAATTGTTAATGAAGGGAAGGTTGTTGAAGGCGATGTGTTAATAAAAAACCAGCGAATAGAAAAGGTAGGAGGTTCGATTGCTGCTGGTCATGCTAAAGTAGTCGATGCCCGCGGACAATTTTTATTGCCAGGCGTAATTGATGATCAGGTGCATTTTCGTGAACCTGGCCTTACACACAAAGCCACCATTTACACCGAGGCGAAGGCAGCTGTTGCCGGAGGGGTTACCAGTTTTATGGAAATGCCGAATACGATTCCGCCTGCATTTACGCAGCGCCTGTTGGAAGACAAATATCAGATTGCCGCACAAACTTCACTGGCAAACTACACATTCTTCATGGGCGCTGCCAATGATAATCTGGAAGAAGCATTGAGGACGGACATCAGGAAAGTATGCGGGCTGAAAATTTTTATGGGATCCTCCACCGGCAGCCTTTTGGTTGATAATCCAGTCGTATTGGAGGGCTTTTTTTCAACGTTCCCGGCATTG
>JAEUUD010000387.1 GCA_016787625.1 Cyclobacteriaceae bacterium | reverse complement strand
CAATTTAATCTGATCTTGTGTGGGCGCAGGCAAGATCGCCTGGCTACCTTGGCTACTGACTTAAGTAAACAAGCTGACGTGACCACCCTTTCTTTTGATGTGCGCAATGAACCTGAAGTCTCACAGAGCATCGCATCACTACCTGCAAAATGGAAGAACATAGACGCATTGATCAACAATGCGGGCAACGCGCATGGGTTGGATCCCATTCAAACCGGGAGTATTGAAGACTGGGATGCCATGATGGATATCAATGTGAAGGGCCTGCTGTATGTTACGAAGGCAGTGTTGCCAAGTATGGTTTCCCGCAATCAGGGGCATATCATTAATATTGGTTCCATTGCCGGAAAAGAAATCTATGGCAATGGCAACGTGTATTGTGCCAGCAAGTTTGCTGTGGATGCGTTGACAAAAGGCATGCGGATTGATTTGAATCCGCATAACATCAAAGTAACAGGTATCCATCCGGGGTTGGTAGAAACGGAATTTTCAATCGTGCGATTTAAGGGCGATGCAGATCGGGCAGCCAATGTATATAAAGGCCTGGAACCTTTACGGGGCGAAGACATTGCTGACTTAATCCTGTTTACGTTAACCAGGCCCGCCCATGTTGTAGTGGCTGATTTAGTAGTGCTTCCTACCGCACAAGCCAGCGCAACGGTTGTGAGGAGAAATTAATGGGATTGATTTAGAAATCGCAGCTTCGATAATTTAGATATATCTTTTC
>JAEUUD010000386.1 GCA_016787625.1 Cyclobacteriaceae bacterium | reverse complement strand
TAATCATCCACATCAAGCATTCATTACTCTTAGGCCATATAAGAAGCACTTGATTATGGTCGGCCTTGAACAAGGGAGCAATCATTTGACTCTTGATGAAACTCTTAAGGTTGGTGACCTTGTATTAAAGAAACCAGGTAGTAATAGGGTTAAGGTTGTTAGGCTGGACGCATTTGGCGACTCATTAAAATTCGACTTTATTGTCACGGACTATTTAGGATATCCTATTAAAGTTGACCCCCTCTGACGCGCGTCCACCTTCAGAGGCTTTCGTTGGATAAATCTATGACGCCCACTTCAAGATTCCTGCATTTGACCTTCACCTATTGATAGCCACAGATTACACGGATTTCCACGGATTAGGAATCATTGGCAGGCTCCTTTTCACTTAACTAAGAACTAAGAATTAAGAATTAAAAATTAGAACTGGATTCCAGCTTCTGGATTCTGTATTCTTCCATTCTTCTGTTTTCTAACCGCAGGAGTTCGTAGTGGGTGCGTAAGCTTCCCTCAATTAGCAACGCTTGAATGTATGAAATTATCGTCATTGACCTCCTCCCATTTTTAGGATAAGTCTAAAGTGGAGATTCGGGCTTCTTTTTCATAGCTGTCTTCGAACTGTTCCGGAGTCATATCATCGATCGAGCTGTGAGGTCTGAACGTGTTGTACTCAAGTCGCCAGTTGTCAATCTTCTGTTGAGCATCATGCATCGACATGAACCAGTGA
>JAEUUD010000385.1 GCA_016787625.1 Cyclobacteriaceae bacterium | reverse complement strand
ATCTTGCTGCTAATTTGTGCATTGCAATAGATGCCCGTATTTTCTTTATACCGCTCGGCCTGTATCTCCCGCGCCTTGATCACCCGCTCGCGGATGGACGCCGAGGATTCTGTTTGCCGAAGGGATGACAGTTCACTAAAGGCGACGGGTGTTACTTCCACATGCAGGTCGATCCTGTCAAGCAAAGGTCCCGATACTTTGTTCAGGTATTTCTGTACGCCACCTGGAGGGCAGGTACATTCTCTTTCGGGATGATTATAGAATCCACAGGGGCAGGGGTTCATCGAAGCGATCAACATAAAGGAGGCCGGAAAATCGATCGCCATTTTAGCGCGTGAGATCGTCACTTTTCTTTCTTCAATGGGTTGCCGCATCACTTCAAGCACGGTGCGTTTGAATTCAGGCAGTTCATCCAGAAACAGCACGCCATTGTGCGCCAGTGATATTTCACCCGGTTGTGGATTGCCACCGCCACCCACGAGGGCCACATCGCTGATGGTATGATGCGGGGAACGAAAGGGTCTTCGGGAAACCAATGTCGCGTTTTCCGGAAGCTTTCCCGCCACCGAATGGATCTTCGTGGTTTCGAGGGCTTCGTTCAAACTCAGCGGAGGAAGGATGGTGGGCAATCTTTTCGCGAGCATGGTCTTACCCGCTCCTGGTGGCCCGATCAAAATAGCATTATGTCCTCCGGCAGCGGCGATTTCCAGGGCACGTTTGATATTCTC
>JAEUUD010000384.1 GCA_016787625.1 Cyclobacteriaceae bacterium | reverse complement strand
TATAGCCATCACTTTCAATGCTCCCCACGAGTTGCTTCCCAACGGCATATTCACGCTCTGGAAGACCAAGAAAATCGAGTTGACTCATTAATTGTTCATGCAGTGATGAGGACATCGGGATGGGCATCTCACGATCATCTTCATCCTCATTCCCATCACCTTGCATTTTATATCCACCATAGTCATCTTCACTCAGGTAGTCTTTGATGTCAATATCCTCTTCACTATTGGATGTTTCCGCAGGTTCCTCATCAGGCGAATTCTCATCTTCTATCTTCTCCTGCTCTTCACCCTCCTCTAGTGCGGGGTTAATTTCAAGCTCCTCTTCAATCCTGCTCTCCAACTCTGCTGTTGGAACTTGCAGCAATTTTATGAACTGAATCTGCTGCGGTGACAGCTTTTGCTGAAGATTCTGACTTAAACCGAGTTTTTGCATTAAAAAAGTTTACTTTTTGATCGCCCCACAAATACTATGCAAAGTTATCAAAACATGGCACTTATGAAATGATCTGGCATCAGACGTGTGTTAATTTCTCCAGTGCCTCGCTGATGAAATTCTGCACTATGAAAATCCCTAAGTTTTTTCGTTTTTTGCGAACCTGAACATTCAGGTATGGCCTTCTGCCAGTGAAACTTCTGCATCATGAAACGCACAAAAATAAAAGTACTACTTTCCACTTCGCCTCAGCATCAGGAAGTAACAGTACAGGGCTGGGTACGAACCTTCCGCA
>JAEUUD010000383.1 GCA_016787625.1 Cyclobacteriaceae bacterium | reverse complement strand
AAATTCCCAGGACAGGCCTGCGTTGATCACAAGCCCCGAGCCGCCGGAATAGAACCCCATGGAGTTGCTGGGCCCGTTGCCACCGGCCTTCAAGGCCCAGGCGTTGGAAAGCCTGAAGTAGTCCTGATCATCGATCGAGAATCCATAGGCGGCGGAAAAATTAAAACTGGGCTGGGAAAATGCGGAGGCAGCCATTACGAGCAGGAATCCGAGGATCAATAGGGGGCGCATAGCGGGATTATTGAGGTGAAGAAATTTACAAATTCCAGCCTTAAAGTGGAATGAGCCGGGTTGGGGCAGAGAAAGAAAAACCCCTCCATCTGGGGTGAAAATGGGCTTTTTTGGACTTGCCCCAACTTTTTCCGGCGGACTTGGTAACAACTTATCGGGTAATTGCGTAGTATTACTATAATATCATTTTAATATCATTCTTATGAGCAACGAAAAAAGCTATTCCCCGATGTCCGGCTACGTCATGCTGACGGTAGTCCTCCTGCTGACAGGCCTCGGCCTGTTCGGCATGATTGCCCTGCGGAACCCCCTTTTCGCCTGGCTGTTTGCCCTGGCGGGCATTCTCTCGCCCGGGTTCTTCTTTCTCAATCCCAACACGTCGGTGGTGTTGGTTTTGTTTGGGGATTACAAGGGTACCGTGAAGACAAGCGGCTTCTTCTGGGTCAACCCATTTTTCCTGAAGAAGCGGATTTCGCTCCGGGCGCGCAACTTCGACAGCGAG
>JAEUUD010000382.1 GCA_016787625.1 Cyclobacteriaceae bacterium | reverse complement strand
CACGGGCCGGTAGCCATTGATTTCGATTGCCCTTTACACTGATGTACAGATCACCCCCACCGGCATCGCCTTGCCGGCCGTAGCTGGTAAACAGGATATAGTCTTCCTCCGGACTGACAAACGCATTGAACTCATCCACACGCGAATTAATGGCTGAGTCAAGGGCCACGGGAGGTTGATAGTTTCCATCCTTCCATTCCGCTTTATAGATATCTTCCCGACCACTTCCCTGACCTTTATAGCTGGCCGTAAAATAAAGATGCCCTGTTTTTGTAAGCGAGGGATAAAATTCATCAAACTCCGTATTGACCGGACTACCCACATTGACGGGTATACCCCAGCCCTTTCCATCGCGACTTACTTTCCAGATATCAAAGTCTTTGGGTTCGGTACCGCTCAGTGGGCGATTCGAGGCAAAGTATAGCGTATTCCCATCGGCACTGAAGGCGGGTTCCAGGTCACTGTACTGTCCGGCAAAGGAAACAACCTCAGGCGAAATCCATTGACCCGGATTGATTTGACGGCTCACAACAATTGTTTGGAAGTCACTGCGCGGGGTGCTGATGGTGTAGTAAATCTCTTTGCCATCAGAAGATAGGGCAAAGTCCCGTTCATTCATGGGTGTGCTAATGAATCCATCAGCCAACATCGTAAGTTGTTCGGGTGGTTGATTAAAATTGACCGGATATGGTTGGGCGCAGACTGATTGCACAGCCAACAATGAAATCAGGAG
>JAEUUD010000381.1 GCA_016787625.1 Cyclobacteriaceae bacterium | reverse complement strand
AACCAGCATAAATGCTTGATTATTAAGTTATAAGGCCTCCAGAGCTAATTTCTGGCTTTTAGTGAGTTTTTTGACCACCAACGAGTAGGACTCGTCGATCCAGCCCAGAACCAGTCTTTCGGGGGCCTCGCCGTCCAGGACCACCGTCATCCAGTGCTTCTTGTTCATATGGAAGGCAGGCTTCACAAAGGCGTAGCGCTCCCGGAGTTCTACGCCCGTCTCGGGGTCGACTTTCAGGTTAATGGCCGTAAAGTCATCCACGTCGGCCAAAGCAAACATCTTGCCCATCACCTTGAATACCAGGGTAGACTCGTCAAAAGGGAATTCCTCTGTCACCCCCTTTTTAGCGAGGCAATAGCTCCGGAATCCCTCGACGTTCAAAACAGGAAACGCTTGGCCAACAAGTAAATCACCGCCAGCAGGAAGACGGCAATGGAAATCTTGTTGATCCCATGCATCATCCGGATGTTCAAATTGGACGGGCGGGAAGGATCCTTCTTGCGAAAGAAGTATTCACCCACCTCGCCCAGGGAGAGGAATTCGCGCAAGGTGGTTCGCTTGGGTTTCTGGTCGATCGGTGGTTGCATAGGCATCTATTTCGGTTCATCCACCCATGCGCCGTCTTCACGGATCAGGTATATCAGTTCATCCACAGCCTGTGGGGTGGGTACGTTTCGCTTGACAACTTCCTTACCGCGATACAGCGTGATCCGGCCAGGGCCTGACCCCACATACCCGTA
>JAEUUD010000380.1 GCA_016787625.1 Cyclobacteriaceae bacterium | reverse complement strand
CATGCAGCCGGTCTTTTTGCAGATGAACTGATTCCAGTTGTGATCCCGCAGAAAAAGGGTGAGCCCCGCTTAGTGAGTGCAGATGAGCATCCTCGGCCTGAGACGACACTGGAGCAGCTTGCGAAGCTGAAGGGCGTGAATGGCCCTGAGCTCACCGTCACCGCTGGTAATGCGTCGGGCGTGAATGACGGTGCGTGCGCTCTGATTATTGCGGGTGAGGATGCCGCTAAGCGCAATGGTCTCTCGCCGATTGCTCGGGTTGTGGCTGTCGCCACGGCGGGAGTACCGCCGAGGATTATGGGATTCGGTCCTGCACCCGCAGTGCGCAAGGTCCTTGAGCTGACGGGGTTGAGACTCGATCAGATCGACGTCATCGAACTCAACGAGGCGTTTGCCGCCCAGGCGCTCGCTGTCACTCGTGATCTGGGCTTGGTCGACGATGACCACCGTGTCAATCCAAATGGTGGGGCGATTGCGATCGGACACCCTCTTGGAATGAGTGGCGCACGACTGGTTACCACTGCCGCTTACCAATTGCGCCGAACCGGCGGTCGCTACGCGCTTTGCACTATGTGCATCGGTGTCGGCCAAGGGATTGCAATGGTCATTGAACGTGTTTGATCCGGAAGCTAGGAGATACAAGTGAGAACACTTACTGAACAGAACATGACTGAGGCCGTGCTGGCCCGGCTTGAGAATTGTCAGAGTCCGCGGTTGAAGCAGGTCTGTGAAAGTCTGATTCG
>JAEUUD010000037.1 GCA_016787625.1 Cyclobacteriaceae bacterium | reverse complement strand
CTGGAATGGATGGCAGTTCGACTCAGACACCTCTCCCACGCTGGCAGCTCGCACATGGGCAATCATGCAGCCCGTTCTCACTTTCGGCGCAAGATTGCGGAGATTTCGATTACTCCATGCTGGGTTTACGGAGACGAATGTGACCGGTTCATTGTTCACCTCTGGCACATACCAGCCGATACCAAAGCCATCACCATTGAGTGGCTCTTCGATTTCCTTTGCCGCAAGACTCTGGTTGATCAAGGAGTTTTTTGGTTTGTAAAGGAGGTTATCGATGACGATCGACGTTCCACGGTAAGCCATTAAGCGGCACATAGGATTAGGGGTTCAAGGTTCGAGGTTCAGGGTTCAAGGTTTAAGGTTCCAGGTTCAAAGTTCAAGGTAAAAAGTTTAATGGTAATGATTCCGCTAATCTTGGCGTTGGGGCTTTGGCTGCACTTCAACACTTCCAGCCTTCAACACTTCAACACTTCTACGTTACCCAATGCAATGTCTCAGCCTTGAGCGGGTTCTTAAACTCGGTGCCGGATTCTTGTGCCGCTCTCCACTGCTTCTTCAGTTCATAATACCAGCGGGCCTGGGCGTCGGGCTCTCCGATGAGCAGCAGCTGCGGGTTGGTTTCAAGTCCTTTGGCCAACTTGTAAAACACGCCGACATCCTGACCGATGAACGTTTTTCCAAGGCTTTTCAACGGCCACCATAGCCAGCGTGTGATGGCCAGGGAGGAATAGAAAAAGTGATTGAGCTCTGTTGAGTTGTCATCAATCGGTGTCAGTGTGGTGATGGATATCACTTTGTTTGACTTGCCGATGGAGATGTGCTCCAGCCTGTTGCCAGGGATGCTGAAATAAATCTCCGTCGACACATCACCCTTCAACACCTTGTACCCTTTTGAATTGGCTGATGGAGCATGTCGGACCATCTTAAATCCACGAGGAATGGGTTCGAAATTCTTGGTCTTCAACTTAAGTGACTTGGCTGATCGCCAAAACCAACTCTGGTGTACAAAAGTCACATGGGCTGGGTCGATCAATCCGATGACCGAGTGATCAATATTGGTTGGCAGTACGATTGATTCTACGTGGAGCAATTCAAGGCCCGGTTCTAGGTGAAGATCCGGAGGCGGTTCCTTTGGTTCGACGTTAGGGGTCAACTTGTCGGGCATGTATACCCAGATTGTACCGTTGACTTCAGCCACAGGATATTTTGGCGCGCGGATCTTCGAGATATCTCCTTTGGTGTCGGGAGCGAGTGCCGGGATATTTTTGCATGTTCCGGATGAATCAAACTCCCAGCCATGGTAGCAGCACTGGATGTTGCCGTTATCGAGCAGGTGGCCTTGAGAGAGCGGCACGCCACGGTGAGGGCAGTTATCCTTGAGGGCGTAGGGTTTGCCAGCGTTGTCTCTACCGAAGACAATCCGTTCGTTGGCGATGGTGCGGCCCACAAGTTTGCCTTTGCGCAGGCCGGATGAAGGCAGGGCCAGGTACCATAAGTTCTTGAGGACTAAGTCATTGTTGTCAGCCATGCGGTAAGAAAGAAGAATGTGCAAGTTTAGCATATTTTGGGCAAGGCATGAAGTGTCTGAGGTGTTGAAGTGTTGAGGCGCTCAAGTGTTGAAGTGTATTAAAAAGTGTCTGGGTTCGGAGTGGCGGAAAGAAAGAATTCAGGAGTCAGAATGCAGGAGTCAGAATTCAGGAGTCAGAATGCAGAAGTTAGAAGCTAGAAGCTAGAAGCTAGTTCACATTTCTCATGGCTGAGCCTGAAAGCTGACGCGTCAGTGGTTGTAGGTCACTACCGTCAGGCCGCGTACCGATACACTGTTGATGTCAAAATTGTTTGCACTATGGCGGCCCCGCCTGCGGCGGGCCGGGCTATCCGCTCCAAGTCCGGCCAGCCCACGCCCCCTGACCCCCGGAGGGGGGAACCGCCAGCGCTCTCGGCTTTCCGCTGCTATCCATTACGTTTACGGCAATAGATTGTAGAAAGGGAAAACAGAATATTATTTTGTTTTCAATCGCAAAGGGGAAGGTGAACCAGACTCTGTCCTAAGAGAAAGTCTTAAGCAGGGATTCGGACCTTCACCCTTTTGCAATGTCAAAGGCTCAAATAGAAATTCAGGCATGCAGGCCTATTATCATGGATTCAAGCTCCGACATTGTTGCGATCTACTTTTTACAAAACAAAACTTAAAACATTATGCAGAAATTCTCCTTGTACGTTGGAATTGACATTTCGAAGGCATGGTTGGATGTGGCCATTGTTTCGCAGCAAAATGAGTTGCTAAGCGCCGAAAGAATTGACAACTCTTTGGATTCAATTCAGACTTTTGTGCGATCCTTAAAAGTTCACTCTGATGAGATTCTCTTTTGCATGGAGAACACAGGCAAGTACGGAAAGTTGTTTCTCGAAGCAACGGCAATCATGCAATTGAATACCTGGGTGGAACACCCGCTTCAGATCAAGCGTAGCCAGGGGATGACAAGAGGAAAAACCGACCAGCTAGACGCCGTGAGAATTGCTCAGTATGCATTTCGGTTCCAGGACAAGGTAAATCTCTGGAAACCAGAGGAAAAGGTGATAGGTCAACTAAAGGAACTCCTTTCGAAACGGGATCTACTGGTCAAATCATATAAAATGCTCAAGCAGAGCAGTGACAAGAATGATAAAGATTTGATTCAGCCCTTGAAATCGCTGCAAAATGCAACCGCAAAACTCAATGACAAGATTGAAGCATTGATTAGTACGGATAACAAGTTGTCAAGACACCATAAGCTATTACAGTCGGTCCCGGGAATTGGAAGAATAGTTTCAACCAGTCTACTCGTTACAACTAAAGGATTCACCCAGCTGACCAATCCAAGGCAACTAGCCTGTTACATGGGTATTGCTCCCTTTCCTTACCAATCGGGGTCCAGCATCAACTACAAAAATCGAGTATCAAGACTCGGAAATCAGAAATTGAAAGCTCTCCTAAACTTATCGGCCTGGAATGCAATCCGATCCGTCCCAGGACTCAAAAGCTATTTTGAAAGAAAAGTCGCTCAGGGAAAGGCAAAGCTTTCAGCAATAAATGCGGTCCGGAACAAGCTCATCGCAATAGCATTATCTGTAATCAGAAGAAACCAACCGTTTTCCAAAGAATATTTGCCATCGATTTCTTGACTTAGCGATAGAAATCCCTGCCGCAGATTCACGCACCATTCACACCATCACTAAATCAAATAAATCACAGTTCAGACCAACTCCTCAATAACAGATAAATCAGTGCACTACTGAACTCTACGTCCATCATCTGGAAATATCTTTGAAAACATTATCGAGTCAAAGTGATACACCTCCTCGTCATTGTAGAGTAACTGGCCTGTCTTAATGAAAAGGATCCGACTTGTTGTTAAAAGTTGAAGGAGTGAATCAGAGGAAACATTCTCCTTTGAAATGTTGATAACCGAATCCAGTTTATAGATATGCTCAACAACTTCTTGTTGCAATGGTCGTCGTAGGTCTGCATGCCGTTCATTCCAATTGAAAGCGGTCTCTATTACGTCCCTATCGTTCGAAAAACTCATGAGTAATTTATGAGCCCCAAAACCTACTATCGTAAATAATAAGGCCATTAGAAAAGATTTCTTTTGGATCATAGTGTTGTTCTCTTAATCATCCTTTTTATACATAGTTGTCTTTGATTTTGACCTATCAGATTCAAATGGGGTTTTATACTGATTTTCTCCTGCACCCTTAACCTCAGTAAGGACCGTCTTGTTCTCATTTGGGTGATAAACACGAACATCAATATCTGCCTGGCTCTCATTCGTTTTTGGTGCATCATTAAAAAGGGGAGTGCTTGATTGAGTCTTTGAAACGACATCAACCAAAAAGGAATTGACCCCTGAAGACTCTCCATTTTCTGTACCGGACATGGTAATTTGAAAAGGACTCTTGTTATCACCTACAATAGCACTCTTAACATTAATACTTCCGTCTGCGTCAATGTTATTGGTTAATGTTATACTGAAAGCTGCTGCAGCATCATTGCTTCCAAAAATCCCGGCTCCGAAGATTGTCATTGAGCCATCAGGATTTTTTCCAAGTTCAGCTTTGCCAGTAGTCACGTCTGGTGTACAGTTTGAATCGACAATTTGGCTTTTTGCAATGTCAACAGTTATGCTCATGGAATTGCTATTGTTCTTGATAGAAGAACTGAATTTCCCATCCCTTCCATGGTTGGAACGAATATCAAACTTCACAGCCTCTAGCCCCTCTAACTCAACGTGAGAGGGCACCATTCACACCATCACTAAAATCAAATAAATCACAGTTCAGACCAACTCCACAATAACAGATAAATCAGTGCACTACTCTAATCTCCTTATTCGAAAAATATAAAAAGCAACAAAAATTAGGCAGATCAAGGAAGCAGTTAAGAATGAAAAGAGTACTGAGTATAACTCACTAATTTTGTTTATTCCATGGCCAATGTCCCCTAAACTTAATGTTTGCAACTCCACCAGTCTTTCATCTTGAGCATTAATTTCAATCATTACTTTAGTCTTCTCACTTTCAAGCCGAAACAACTCGTGTAATCCGTACTCTATCTGACTAATCCTAACGTAACAGAGAGCCGCTGAAGCTAAATGAAGTGTCAACAAGGCATACAATGAAATCAAAATAAGTCTAGTCCTTTTTTGTTGGTTTGTTCCTGTTGCTGTCATCGTCTTTCACTTTTGTATTATTCTTGCTATCAATTTCAAATCTCTGCACAGATTGCTGCTTGGTGAATTCAGAATCTCCTCCTTGCTTAAAACCAATGATGTTAGATGGAGTATATGAGCCTCCAGATCCTACCTTAACCACCGCTGCGTCACCCTTGCTAACCCCTGTCATCTCTGTTGAAAAAGAGACTTTGTCCTGACTTACCACTCCAGTTATTTTGAAATCCGAACCGTCAATGGTTCCAACAATCGACACTTTTCCATCCTTTGCGGAGACATCAAGAGAATAATCAAGATTGTAAGTATTTCCAGTAAATGCATCATAAGTCTCTGA
The DNA here is from genome assembly GCA_016787625.1 of Cyclobacteriaceae bacterium. Classification (GTDB taxonomy): domain Bacteria; phylum Bacteroidota; class Bacteroidia; order Cytophagales; family Cyclobacteriaceae; genus ELB16-189. The sequence continues at coordinate 16,760 of JAEUUD010000037.1, read as the reverse complement.
AAGAAAATTTTTTCTGGTATCACGTGTCCCACCTTGGTCCACCTTATACTCTCCTGTAGAAATATCTGCAACAAAGGACAATACTTCTGTCTCCTTTCCAATTCCATTCCGAATTTCACCAAAATTCGTATTAACTTGTTTTGGCGGATGCTGAGCTGCCTGCTCAGGGCTGCGAAACTCTGTAACATTTGGCTCTGCTCTAGCAACCATGAACTGCATTTTTTCAAGTCCCTCCAATTCTACATGGCTCGTAACATGGTTTTCGCTAAAGGCATACGGACTATTGTAAACGTATTTCTCAGCCAAAGGATCAACATTGAAAAACCTCCCAATATCAGGCATGTGGTTTCTCCATTTAAACGAGTCCCAGTTGAGTCCTAAATCTTCGATATGTTCCTGGCCCTGAAATAGCTTCATTCTGTTTGGAGTTGCATTCTCTCTCGCATAAGAGTTGAATTTTAACCCAAACGGATAATAATCATCACTCTGCACCACCGGGCTCTTCGTATGCGTCACCTTAAAATCATCAAAGTAAACCTCCACCGGCGTCGTCTCCTCGTTGCTCAGGTAGATGTACACATACCCCGGCTCGGTGATGGCAATGTTCGGTGAACTCAGCTTCTCGTGCGCCACATCACTGCCCGCCTCCTTCCCCGATGTGCTGATCTGCTGATACCCGCTCTTGCCTGCAATGAAAGTGAAGTTGCGGTCAAAGACCAGCCAGTTCAGAAATGCCTTCGGTGCAGTCTCATTGTCGGTCGTTGCCTGGGTCGTGGGAAATGGAAAGGTAGAAGTACTCGATGTATAGTTCTCCCCGGTGTACACCACCCCGCCGGCGTTCGCCGCTACCTGCCCTACCAACGTCTCAAAAAAGGTGTCCCAGTTGTTGTCGTCAGGGTCCACATACTTGGCGTACACCTCCGCCTTCACCGTATCGCCCGGCATCACACTCATCGACCTGGCCAGCCCGAACTTCTCATTCGTACTTCCATTGAGGCGTTCACTGTAGCCTGCAGAACTGCCCTTGGTGTGGTCAAAGATCGCCGCATACACCCTCTTGGCTGATGTTACCCTGAGAAACTTGCTCGCATCTTCCGCCAGGTGACTCGTTTCCAGCGTGGCCGTGTCCGTCTCGTGCTCAGGGGTGGTCGTAAACGTCATCCGCACATTGCCCAGGTGGTCCTTGAGATGATACTGATACTCAGGCGTGGCCTTCACCACGATCCTCCCCTCCTCATGATGGACGAACTTCATCGTGTCGGTCTCGTAAAAGAAATCTCCGTGGTATTCCCGCATCTTCACCGTATCACCACTGGCTACCGTCTGGTTCAGCTTGCGGCCTGTGGCATCATAAATATACGTCATCAGCTTGTCCTGTGCATTACTCACCTGCTCGGGAAGGTTCAGGTAGTTGTAGGTCACCACCGTCAGGCCCCTGACAGACACACTGTTGATGTAGCCCACAAAAGCGGTGTTGGCCAATATCGAGAAGTCCACGCCGTTGCCGGCCGTCAGGGTGAGTGTGGCGCTGGCCGTAATCACCTGCGTCGTGCCGCCCACCGAGACGGTCAGCGTACCTGATCCTGAGGTCCGCACAAAGTCAATGATCACCACGTACGGTGCCTGCCGCTTGATGGTGTTCGACTGCTTGAGTGTGGCTGCGTTCGTGGCAGACACGGCGATGTCCACGCGCCCCGACGTACCCCACGACAGCCGCGAACCGGCATCGGTCAGCGTCCAACTTGCATTGCCGCTGTCGAAGCTGCCGTTGTCAACCACTTCTTCACCGCCCTTGTTGCGGTCCCACACCATGTTGCCGTTGGCATCGTAAACGTAGTCGTCGGCGCCGTTGTCAATCTCCCTGAAACCTTTCGTGTCACTGCCCGTGTCGGTCACCTTCACCAGCCGGTTGCTGGCCGTGGTGCCGTAGTCATAAGTGAGGTCATCCATCAGCGCTCCGGCATCGTCGCGCCGCTTCAGCGTCTTGATGTTGCCGTTAAGGTCGTAGCTGTAGTCGCTCTCGGTGAAGGCGTTCGAAGCGTTGGCCCACGTGCCGGAAGTATTCTTCTTGTAGGTGGCCCCCGTGATCCTGTTCATGGCGTCGTAGCCATAGTTATAGGCCACATCTTTAATGGTGCCGCGCGCCAGGTTGGTGCTCCACTTCATGGCCGAGATGTTGCCGTTGTACAGGCCGGTGTTGCCTGAGCCGATGCTGTTATTATAGCCGAGTTCCATGCCGAACAAGTCGCCGGTGTCGTCATTGAGGATGCCGTCGTTGGAGAGTTGTGAGTTATTGATCGACGTGAGCCAGCCGCGGATGTTGTAGCGCATATCGGTGCTCTGCCGGTAGGTGGTGCCGCCATTGGTTGAGTACAATTTCTTATCAATAAGCTGGCCGAGTTCGTTGTATTCGTTTTCAGAAAGAACCACTTCGGTGCCGCTGTTGAGTTTATGGTACGTTTTCTCCAACCTGCCGGCATGGTCGTAGGTAAACCGCCGGGTTACCGTGTTGCTAGTGCCGCTGAAAGATGTGCGGATGCCGGATATCCTCGCGCTGGAAGTCATCAGCGACACGTCCACCATGAGGGCGGAAGAAGAAGCCGTGGCAGAGGTGTACACCGTTGTTCCGTTTCGCTTGTAGACTACCGTGTTGCCGGTGCGCTCGATGCGTAGCACGTCATTAAGGGCGATGGCGCTTGAGATCAGGTACTTGAAGGTGCCGTTCTCATAAACATTTATTGCACCGGTAGTCTGGCGCAGGCAATAGTCCATGTTGACATAGTCCGCATCCGGGTTGGTATCGGAAAGGCCCACGGCGCGCGTGTAGAGTTCGCCCACGGTAAATTCCACCCAGCCGTTGGTGCTTGCGGCAAGTTGCTGCACAGAGGCGGCGCCGGAGTCACCCCAGCTGTTGCCGCTCACCGTCCTTGACAGCTTGGCACCCGTCCAGGCGACGTTGACCATATCCTTCCAGATCACGTCGGCTTCCGAATGAGTGGTTTTCGTTTTGAGCACCTTGCCGGTGAAGTCATAAACGTTGCTGACGATGTCGACGCCTCCCTTATAGTTACTGCCCTGCGTCTGGATCACCCTGTACCTGTCGTCATAGTAGCTGACCGACTTGAGCCAGGTGACACCTCCGGTCATACCGCCATCGAGCACTTTAACTTTCGAGCCGGTCACTTGTCCGGTCACATGCGTATTGGCGGCATCGGGCTGATGGTAGGTGATGCTGTTGGCAGTCTCGCTGAGGTTGTCGTCGATGTAGGTGTAGCTGCCGTACCACAACGAAGTGAAGGCGTAATTGTCGTAGTAGGTCACGGAGAGGTACTTGTTCAGATCCACCTCCGAGGCCGCACCGGTGATGACCGGATAGGATTTATTGGAGTATCCATGCACGTGGTCGGAAGCGCTGCCCACATACGTTTCAAAAAGTGCCGCGCCGGCATCGACTTCGTGTTCAGCGACAACGGCCTGCATGTCAGCCTGCGACAGCGCCGCGGTGGTGTCCCTGATGCCGGTAAGGATGGGGCGGTTGAGTTGATCGTATTTAGTGAAGGTCCAGTACTTTGTCGCCGTTGCCCGCTGGTTGCCATCCTGTGTGAGTACCAGCCTGTCACGGCTGTCGTAGACCATGTAGACCCAGTCAGCGCCGGGAACCCGTTTCTCTGTCATCCTGTTCCTTGCGTCATAGTGATATTGAAACGCCCAGGAGTTGAGATCGGTAGACGTCGGGTTGTAGGAATCATTCTGGTGCACAAGTTTGCTCAGCTCCGGCGGCAGCACATACCTCAGGTTGCCGTCAATGTCAAACACATAATATGTCTGTGCCCAGTGGGTATGGGTATTGATGGCCGCACTGGCCTGTGCCTGTACTTTTTTGAGAACAATCCTGCCGGATTTATCGGTGTATTCCCGCGTCTCGTTGCCTTCTTCATCCACGGTGCTCCTGATGTTGAGCTGGCCGGAGGCATAGTAACCACCCGTTACGATGTAGTCCGTCACCGCTGAAGCACGAACCGGCATACCGTAGCCGTCGATACTCCAAGAGATTACTTTTTCACTTCCCGTATAGGTACCGTGCTCATTGAGAGGATATGACAACACCACTTTCTTATCATTGGAAAGCCACGCAGCGCCCGCACCACGCATGGTCAATGGTCTTTTAAGTGGCGATTCTTCAAAAGTCTCATCGGAGTAGGGCACATCATCGCCGGAAATTCCAAAACCGCTGTCATGATAAAACTGATACTGCGGGCTTTCCGCGTCGGTATAGAGTGCATTATCCTTGGGAATAAAATCAGCCCGGTACCATCCGGTGCTTCCGGCAACATAGGGTAAGTACTTTGTTTGCTCCATGCCGCTCGCATCATATACGTGCGGCTGTATGATGTCAAGCTCAGAGGGCGACTGTTTCAGCGAAATCTCCTGTGATGGTCTGCCGATACCGTCATAAAACGCCGTGGCAACCCGCTTCTCGTCGATGGTAGCGCTGGCTACCAACTCTGGAGTTGTTATACCCGACACCAATATATCTGATGTTTTGACGTAGTTCCATTCCAGCTGACGGGTGGCGATCACCTGAGAGTAAGGAGAATTTCCTGATGCATTGGTTTTCCTGAGCCGGTAGTAGTAGGATAGATTGGCACTGCTCAGGCCCGACACGACTTTGGATGTTCCGGTTACGGCAAGGTCCTGATGAACAAACGTCCCGGTAGCAAAATCGGAAGTCCATGACACATCCAGGAGATAATTGCCGGAGCCGTACCAATTGGCCACGAACGAAGTAGCCGTCACGTTCGTGGCTGCTGCTACGATGGGTGTATGCGGAAGGGTAACCACTGTGATTTCATTGGAAGGTGCTGAGTCGCCGCTTGTGTTGACAGCCCTGACACGGAAGACATAAGTGACGTCGGGGTATAGGTCATAGACAATCTTATAAGTTCCCGTCGGAACAAGGAGGTAATTATAGTTCTGCAAAGGATTGGCGTTCGAGCTGCTGGCCTCCCACACATCAATCCTGTATTCATAAGCGCTTGCAACGCTGTTCCAGTTGGCCGTGAATTGTTTCTGGCCAACGCTGGTGGCAGCTGTTGCCACTGGCGCATCGCTGAGGGTGAGTGCGGTCCCGGTGGAGGAATTGGATGAGCTTCCGCTCGCATTCAAAGCTCTTAAACGATAATAATAGGTTGTGCCTCCTGAGAGACCTGTAACGAGCTTGCTTAGACCTGAAACCGATACGCTGTCATACCCTGAGACATACGATGAAAATGACGAGTTGGTTGAAACATCCAGTTCATAGCTTGTGGCGCTTTGGGAAGCTGTCCATGTAGCAGTAAATGTGCTGTGGTTCATTGAGTAACGCGACAATGTAGCCGGTGGTAGCGGAAGGGTAAGTGCCGACATCGTGGTCGATGAAGCGGTCGTATAACTGTCCCGAACGGCCCGAACCCGGTAGTAGTAAACAGTACCCGGCGACAGCCCGCTGACTGTTTGATAAATATTACTGACCGTCAGGTTATTATAACCAGAGACAAACGAAGAAAAATTACTGGCCAGTGAAACATCCAGCCGGTAACTGGTCGCCGAAGTCGAGGCTGCCCAGTTGGCAACGAACGATGTGGTGGTGAATCCCGAGGGCGAGGCCGTACCCGGAGGAAGCGGAAGGGTAATCAAAGAGCCGGTACCGGAATTGGATGAAGCTCCATAGGTATTCTCTGCCCTTATCCTGTAGTAGTAGCTCGTTCCGCCTTCAAGGCCGGTCACCAGTTGACTGTTTGAAGTCGTATACAAATTGTTGTAGCCGGAAAGTATGGGACTGAATCCACTGTTGTTGGCCACATCCAGCCGGTAACCAAACGCTCCCGAAGTATGCTCCCAGGTAGCGGTGAAAAAAGTAGCGCCAACCGACTGAGCATTGCCGACGGCTGGTGCCTGGGGTGGATCAGTTAACTCGCCAACACTCACATTCAATGTGCCCAGGACAGTTTCTCCATTCCTGAACTGAATGGACCCGGAGCCTGTGGCATTCCAAAGAACAAGTGCACGGAAGGTAGACCCGGTTTGCTGAGAGTCTATTACTTGTCCGTTGGTTGGGTACCAATTGGGTGCTCCGATTTCGATGTCGTCAACAAACTCGTACCAATGGGCTTCATTGATAACCACACTGGTTGAACCGGTAGGGCCGGTGGCAAACAATGGTGCAGCATACAGCATCAAAGCAACAGTCAGCACTTTGGCACTTGATTGTGATGCGTATTTGAATATTCCGGATGTCATTTCCATAGCGCTTGGGAATCGCAGTTAATAGTTATTGACTGCCGGAAGCGCACGATAAGCATAGTCATGCTGCTTAACAATATTCCGTTGGTGGTCCCTAACTCTTGCAAGACGCCCCGCATCATCATACTCATAGTAGGTTATCCTGCTATTGGCATCCGTTTGCGAAGTAACCCCTACCAGTGTTTTATAGGTAAGGGTGGTCATGGTGGCTGCCTTGGGGTGAATCCTCAGCTCATCGAGGAACACGCCGGCTGTTGCAGAAATGGAAAAACTTGTAACGCCGGTAATTGTTTTTTCAAAATACCGCCAGCCGTCTGCCTCGGCAGCCCCGGCATCGTTGGAGGCGGTTACGCCCGCAGAAACGGTCGGCGTTCCGCCCTTGGCCCAGTAGGAAAGCTTGTATGTTTCCGTGGATGAAAGTCCGCTGCGGGAAATCGTTGCAGCGGTGAATTCATGGGCACGAAGACCCGTCTTTGACTGCGTGGTAACAGGATTGGATGTAAACGACCACCCTCCTGCCGGACAATTCTCCTCAAAACCTGTATAGGCAAAAGAACCCTGAGCAGCTCCTTTTACCTCCGCTACCGGAAAGAGGTTATCATATCCCCAGAGCAAAGCTCCTTTCACTCCCGCCCTGGGTGTGACTTCAAGAACGTTGCCCTCCGGTGAATACGAATTGATGGTTGCTTCAACTACGGTAATACCGCCTTGTGTCGTCTCGATCCGACGCGGCTCAACGATCTTCTTGGGACTGGTGTGCCATGCCTTGTAAAATGTCTGCGAAGACTTTCTCAGCACATCGTCATAGTACACTTCTGTCTTTACCGGAGACCCGATCTTGTTGATGGAGACAAGCTCCGTATAGCCGCTGTCTGAAAGGTCGTAGGCGTAATAAAATTTTTGCTTGCTGCTTTTTCCTTTGCTGTCCGTCGTTTCCGTGGTTTTGAGAAACAGGTTTCCATCATAGGTATTTGATGTGATCTTCACTTGCGGCAGTGAGAAATACCGGTCCTCCCTGTTTGCTACCAGCAGCTTTGTTGGGGTTTCCACCTCATACTTCGCATATACATATGCCTGAGTAAGCAGGATGTTGGTGAAATCTTCGGGTTCCATGGTAGGCTGATAGGTATATTCCTGGGCTACGCCAAAGACAATACCATCAGGAAAGAGGGCGTAGTTCAGCGTAGGCGATGTCACCGCGTTGCCGAAAATTGACTCTTGAACCAGGCTCGGTGAGGAGTCAAAAGCCTGCGTCTTTGCGACCGCTCCGTTGATCGGATTTTCCGGCTTCGGTGTGTACGGGTAGCTGCCGACAAGGCCATAGGTGGAGTTTTCAAAATGCTGTACCTCCACACCCCTGACCATATCATGAACTTCAACCCGCTTGTAGTAGACCGGACTGCCAGCATGAAATTCAAGTGGATTGAGCGTCCTGAAACTGTAACTGATGGCCGGGATTGAGTACTCAACCAACAAGGCCGTCGCCGGACCGCCTACGGCGCCATAGTCCCTGCAGTCCAGGGCGTTTTTAACAGTGTATTCATAAGAATAGTCAATCTTGCCGAGATACAAACCCGAACTTTGTCCATCTTCATTCACGTACTGATAGGTCTTTGTTGTGCACCCCGATTGGGAGGGATCCGGGCAGTCAACCGTTCTGAAGACCCTGATTCCTGCAGCATTCACATCGAAGTAGGATGGCTCAATATCTTCCGGGTCCGGATCATAATACTCCAGATTAAAATAATAATTGACAGCCCCTCCATTGTAGGAATTGATGTACAAGGTGTAAGTCCCCGGCAGGATCAAGATCCAGTCAACCAGTCCGCCGACCGTACATGCGCCCCACGCTCCACAATTGTTTCCAATAAGGGAGTTGTCTATATCTCCGGTTAAACCCCGACCAACTGTTGGCCTGAATGCAGGTACAATTCCCGGTGCCAATGACCGCATGTATGCAGACCGCACTTCGTAATCGCCTGCCTCAGCGGGATCCCATGAAGTGCCGAGTCCTGGTCCAAAAGAAATGTTGGCCACCGAAGGCGTGCCATTGACGAAAATGCCATGGCTGATCTTGGCATAGACCGGCCTCTCAAAGATTATTGTCCTGTATTCATAATGCCACTCATTTAGTGGCAATGATGTCGCGCTGACCGAAAGCTGCTGGTTGGCTCCATTCATCGGCGGGCCCATCCCAGTCAAATCCTCTGAAGAAACTCTAACCTGGTTCGGTTCATACATAATCGTGGTTGTTCCCCCGGTTGGGTAGGTGATTTTCGTAAGGGCTCCTTGTGATGCTGTCCTGAAGTCAGGATTACGGTCTCCCCCCTTTTCCGGAATGGCGCTATGGTTGGGTCTGCCATTGGCAAAGCCCCAGAAGTCCTGCGCAAAAGGTGCTGCCGTCGGAACGCCTACAAACACCCTGTTGTATTCAAAAGAATACGTTTCATCCGTGTCCTTGACTACGCTCGAAAGCAAGGCACGCGGTTGCTGATCGTAAGTAAAATCAAATTCGTGCCTTACACTTTCGTCACTGGCCGTGACGGTGATTGACTGTATGTAAGGAAGCTCATTGGCCCCCTCTCCTGTACCATACGTTATCCCGACTGCCCCCTCATCCCATGAAACCGAGGTGGGATATTTGGCGGAGATATTGGATTCTACCACTGTACTTTTATAGGACAGTTCCCTGAAGTCTTCATGCATGACCTCCAAACTATTGAAGCCTCCAGGTGCTGTGCCACAATCGATGGTGGTAGGTTGGCCTGCTGGGTTGACTGTTCTGTTGAATGCTTCCGTATAGGATTTTGAGACGATGGCCTTGGATCCATATCCAAGCGAAATCGATCTTCCATTTGCCAACCGGATTTCATCAAGATACCATGCCGACGGATACGTCTCCATATACAATTCATTTTCAGGATGAGGTGAACTAAAGCTGTTCACCTCCGTCATCCCGAAGGAATAGGTAGTTCCATGGGCATCGGTTGCCTCAATCCTTGACCATGAAAAACAGATCTTCACAGCCTCAGCGGTCGAGGTTACGTAGTATGCCGAGTAAGGGCAACCTGCAGGGTCATTGAGGTTAGCAATGTAAAATGTGAGGTTCAATGAGCCGGCGTTCAATGAGAACTTATCAGGCTCAGAATCATTCATTCCTGAAACAAAGTCCTTGACGATGTGCAGTGGAATATCTCCCGGCACATCGAAGTTGTCCAGGTAGTTCCGATGCGTAGTATTGCTTGTGCCCCAAAAGCCGCGAATGTGCTCATCAGGGAGGCCCCTCACCTGCCTGACAACGGCGCCTGAACCGCTCAAACTCCAGCCAAGGCCTGCACCGCTGCCTTTGTTCTCCAGCAACAGACCATTGTATGCATAGTTCAGGTTGATCGGCCATTCAAACCCATCGATCTTAACCGTGTGGATGGGTATGCTGTAGGACACCTGACCCGAGCTAAGATTTACTGGTATGTTCCCCTGCCTGAATATCTCTCCGGCCTTAGGAGAAGCATGATACCGATTGACAGTTTCTGCATGCGGATTGATGGGCTGTCCCTCGGCCGGTACGATGGCTAAGGCAAACAAGTACACAACAACAAATGGCGTTTTTGTAAAGATCTTTTTCATGAGAAAAAGTTTTTGGGGTGAAAATTGAAGTTGAACTCAAAATAATAGACCGTGCTTCACACGAAATGTGCATTCTTAGTCAAAGTCTTACATGATGGTCAATAGCAGTAACTGCTATCGGTCACATCATCTAATACTGGAACTGATGAAACCAATTGGCCTGGCAGATAAAGGCTGATGAAAAATTAGAGAGCAAGTGATACCCCATAACAGCACAGAAAATTCTTCAATAAAAGACTAAATGGTACACCACTATAGCTAGAAACTAGAAACCAGAAGCTAGAAACTAGAAGCCAGAATCCAGAAGCTAGATTTCAAATTAGCACTAATTTGCACCATGTCCTCCGTCCATCTCTCTGATCAGGAACGTCACCGCTACAGCAGACACCTCGTCCTGCCGGAGTTTGGCGCTGAAGGGCAGGAAAAATTGAAGGCAGCAAGTGTACTGGTCGTGGGCGCTGGCGGCCTTGGGGCACCCGTACTTTCTTACCTCGCAGCAGCTGGCGTAGGCACAATCGGAATTCTCGATGATGATACAGTCAGCCTCTCCAACCTCCAACGACAAGTGCTCTTCACCACAGAAGACATCGGCAAGTCAAAAGCAGAATGCGCCCGTCAGCGGTTGTCATCCACCAATAACCAGATCAAGGTCATCACGCACCCTCAACGAATCACATCAGCCAATGCGCTCACCATCATCGAGCCCTATGACCTGATTGTCGATGCTACGGACAACTTTCCCACCCGCTACCTGCTCAACGATGCGTGCGTTATCCTTGGCAAGCCGCATATCTATGGATCTGTGTTTCGCTATGAGGGCCATGTGTCTGTATTCAACCATCAGGGAGGACCATCCTATCGGGATTTGTATCCCTTACCACCCAAGCCCGGAACAGTCCCTGACTGCGAAGCGGGAGGCGTGCTGGGCGCCCTGCCCGGCATCATCGGCTCCATACAGGCCATCGAAGCCATCAAGGTCATCACCAACATCGGCGAAGTGCTCTCCGGCAAGCTGTTCATGCTGGATAGCCTGACCATGGAGTCAAAAATTATTGGGCTTCCAAAAAAACAAAACCATAACATCCATAGTCTGATCGATTATGATCAATTTTGCGGACTCAAACCTGCCCTCATGAAAGAAATAACAGTGAAAGAACTCAAGGCCCTCATGGATGCCAAAGCTGACTTCCAACTCATCGACGTGCGCGAACCGCATGAGTTCGATATTTGCAATCTGAACGGTGAACTGATCCCTATGGCTGAAGTACCGGCATCTGTTGATAAGATCTCAACGACGAAGCAAGTGATCATTCATTGCAGGAGTGGATCACGCAGCGGAAACATGGTGCAGTGGCTGGAAAAAAATCACGGGATGAGTAACCTTTACAACCTCAAAGGCGGCATCCTCGCCTGGGCCGATCAGATCGATCCGGAAATGCCGAAATACTAGGAGGTCGAAGTGTTGAGGTGCGGAAGTATTGAGGTGTTGAAGTGCCAGGTTGATTGCCATCGGTCATGCACGATCATGCTGAGCAGCCTGCCCTGAGCCTGTCGAAGGGAAGACGAAGCATGACAACAGAGTTTAGAATCGTCTCGATCTTAATCCGTGTTAACTGTTAATCTGCAGCAAATAAATAGCTGAAGGCTTGAAAGGAGTCAGAAAAAACTAGAATCTATTTCTCATTTTATAATTCTTAGCTCCTAGTTCTTAACTCTTCAACCCCGATGCCCTTCTTATACACCCACCTTCACACCCAGGTTATCTCCAAGCACGGAGAACTGGTCCAACCACTCCGGCGTAAGTTCACCAGCCTTGCGCTCTTTGTTATCAAGCGACATTTCGAAGTACAAGTTCTGACTTTTATAGACGATCGGTTCAAGTTCGAATCGCTCCATAATCGGGAACAGCCGGTTGAGCCGCTGAATCCGCTTCACGTTATCTCTTTCAACATGAATACGGCGAAGCTCCTGATAGATGCTCTCGCCCGCAATTCGTTCCACAGTCTTCGGATCTTCGATCTTCAGGTTCCACCGCTTCATCTCTGCAGCAATCCGTTCCAGGGTCTTGATATTGATGCGGTCAAGTTTGAAGCATTTCTGAAGATCGGCGTTGAGAATGTATTCAAATGTCGTCCGGTAGGCATTCGGTATGGGTATGTCATTGTTCGATAATGCATTGACCAATGGATAGTCCCGGTCGTACGTCCGCCTGAGTGATGCCTCAATGTCTTCAAGGCCCTGCCTGGCAATCATATCGAGAATCTTTCGCTTCTCCTCCTTGAACAACGACCAGATCGAATACTTCTCCGGACCGAAATACGTCTGCATGATGGTGATCACATCGCCGAGTCTGCCATCCTCGAAAGCATCGATCATCCTGAACTGCATGCCTGAAAATTTGTCCAGTTCGATATTGAGTGAAAGGTTTCCAATCAAATCATGCTTGCCAAGGTAGATGACTGCAAATGCGAAACGTTTTTCAGAACGTGTCACCAGCGAACGCACCTTCGTAATGCCGATCACCAGCTTCTGCTCGCCTGCCTCCTTCTTAACAAAGAATTCATTCGTTGCCATGTAGTTGAAGAGCGGAAGGTTCTCCGGCTCTTCCTCAAAAATCGACGATACGGCATAGTGCATGCCTACACGTGACAGGTTGGTTTTTGACGGGATCACCAGCTTCTTGTAAACACCCGCACCATTCCCGTAGAGTGCCACGTTGCTCGGGGCCTGTTCCATTCTTTTCAGAAACTCCCCTTCCAGCACACGTTCAGTAAGCTGCTTGGACAATTGAATGGCACGACAGGCATACTGAATCACCTGCACCGTCTCTATTCCCGACAGTTCATCGAAAAACCAGCCACAACTTGTATACATGAGCATGGCATGTCGCTGCATTTCCATCAGTCGCAGCGCCTTGTTTACATCGACTTCTGGCCGGGCATGCTCCTGGATAAATCGGTCGATAACTTCAGGGTTTCGCCTGAGGGTCACACGGATGTACTCGTTGCGTGCATTCCACGGATCGTGAAAAAGTTTGCCGCCTTCTGTTTCAAAAATTTCAATGAGCGTATCACGCAGCCAGTCCAGGGACTCACGCAATGGCGCCCGCCAGGTCTGCGTATATCCTGCTTTTCCTCCATTACATCCGCAGTTGCTTTTCCACCGCTCTACACCGTGTACACAACTCCACGAGCTGTTTTCGATGATCTGTGCCTCATGCTGTGGTGGAAACATGGCCAGGAATTGACCATAGTTCGTGAGATTGACTTCGCTGTGCTTTTCGATATAATCAAGGCAAAATGCCAGGGCCATGTCACCGCTTTTGTGGTGATGTCCGTATGTCTCACCATCGGTAGCAATATGCACCAACTGTGGTGAAGGATCGTCCTTGTCAATTCCCTCCATGAGTCGCTCCGCGAAACGCTTGCCATCGAACAGAAGTCCATTGAAAGCAACACCTTGAGAAATGTCACCGTCATAAAAGAAAAGTGCTATGCTTTTTCCCGAAGGAAGGTCGCACCGATAGGCCTTGCGCGTGTCTACCGTCTGGTCATTCACGCCGTGCCACTCCTTGTCGCCAATGTGACGAGTCGCCTTCGCCTGCCGGGGAGCCAGCACAGTAAAGACAATTCCTTGTTCCGCAAGAATCTCAAGAGATTCCGTGTCAACGGCTGTCTCCGCAAGCCACATACCCTCGGGCTTACGGTTGAATCTCATTTCAAAATCGCGTATGCCCCAGATGACCTGTGTCTCACGGTCGCGGCGATTGGCCAGAGGCAGGATCATGTGGTTGAACACCTGCGCCATCGCAGATCCATGGCCGCCGAAGCGTTCGAGACTTTCCTTGTCAGCATCGAGGATGGCCTGGTATGTTTCCTTATCGTAATTTTCCATCCACGACAAGAGCGTGGGGCCAACATTGAAACTGATCCGGGCGTAATTATTTGTAATGTTCTTGATAACACCGCCGACCTTATCAAGAATTCTGGAAGCCGTATTCGGCGCATAGCATTCGGCGCTGATGCGTTCATTCCAGTCATGGTACGGGTGGGCGGAATCCTGAATCTCTATAACTTCCAGCCAGGCATTTTCCCTCGGGGGCTGATAGAAATGTCCATGTATGCAGATGTACTTACCGTTGCTCAATGATGGGTGGTTTAGCTTTCTGATTCAAATTCTTCGACCTCTTCGTCGAGCTTGAGCACCGAAATGCCCAGCGGAGGAAGAGCCACCGACACCGAGTAGTCCCGCTGATGATATTTCTCAGATGACGTTGCGATGCGGCCAGGGTTCAGCAGGCCGCTGCCTCCGTATTTGGCGTCATCGCTGTTGAGTATCTCCTTCCAATATCCCTTGATGGAAACACCCACACGGTATTGATGGCGTGCCTCCGGTGTGAAATTGCAAATGACAACGAGGTTGTTCTCCGGCTTCTCGTCCTTCCTCAGAAAGCAGATCACACTGTTTTGCCGGTCCTGATAGTCGATCCATTCAAAGCCACGGCTTTCAAATTGATACTTCCACAGGGCAACTTCAGACGTGTAAAGAAGGTTGAGGTCTCTCACAAGCGACTTCAGGCCCTTATGAGGAGGGTGTTCCGCGAGATGCCAGTCGAGGCTACGGTCATGATTCCATTCTCCTGGCTGGCCAAACTCGCCTCCCATAAAGAGCAGCTTGGTGCCAGGATGGGTAAACATATATCCGAACATCAGGCGAAGGTTGGCAAACTTGCGCCACTCGTCTCCGGGCATTTTACCAATAAGGGAACCTTTACCATGAACGACTTCATCATGCGACAATGGCAGCATGAAGTTTTCTGTAAAGGCATACATGATGCTGAACGTAATGTCGTTCTGGTGGTACGTGCGATGAACAGGGTCGTTCTTAAAGTACTTCAGCGTGTCATGCATCCATCCCATCATCCACTTTTGTCCGAACCCAAGGCCACCGAGGTATGTCGGTTTGGAGACGCCTGTCCATGCTGTTGACTCTTCAGCAATGGTGACGACATCGGGATAGGATCCGTATACAGATTCATTGAACTCCTTGAGGAACTGGATGGCCTCGATGTTTTCATTGCCTCCATGCTGGTTGGGTATCCACTCTCCCGCTTTGCGCGAATAGTCGAGATATAACATGGATGCCACTGCATCCACCCTGAGCCCATCGATATGATACTGGTCGAGCCAATAGAGTGCGTTGCTGATAAGAAATGATCTCACCTCGGCGCGGCCATAGTTATAAATAAAACTGGACCAATCAGGATGATAACCCTTTCGGGGATCGGCGTGCTCGAAGAGATGTGTGCCATCGAACTCGTATAGCCCATGAGCATCGCCTGGAAAATGCGATGGTACCCAATCAAGGATGACGCCGATGCCAGACTGGTGAAACGCATCGACCAGATGCATGAATTCATCGGGAGTGCCATAGCGGCTCGTTGGTGCAAAATATCCTGTCAGCTGGTATCCCCAGGAGCCGAAGAACGGGTGCTCCATGATCGGAAGGAATTCCACATGTGTGAATCCCATCCTAACCACGTAGTCGACAAGCTCAACAGCCAATTCTTTATAGGAAAGCGAGCGGTTGCCTTCATCCGACCGTCTGCGCCAACTTCCGGGATGCACTTCGTAGATGGAATAAGGCCTGGGTTTATTGGCGCTGTTTTTTCTTTTAGTCAACCATTTCTTGTCCTTCCATTTGTAATCCGTGCCCCAGATCACAGACGCTGTCCTGGGTGCCACTTCTGCATACCGCGCAAAAGGATCGGACTTTTCAAGGATACCCTGTCTTGATTGAATGGCATATTTATATGCCTGCCCTTTGGTCGCGCCCGGCACAAATGTTTCCCAGATGCCTGACTCATCCCAGCGAGGGCTGAGTTTGTTAGCGCCTTTCTGCCAATGATTGAAGTCACCGATGACGGCTACCTGCTGGGCATTGGGTGCCCAGACAGCGAAATAGACGCCGGTTTTGCCGTCGTGCTCAGCGGGATGAGCGCCCAGTTTTTCATAAAGTTTAAAGTGCTTTCCGGATTTGAAGAGATAAATATCAAACTCCGTGAGCCGGGAATAATTTCCTTGAGTTGCTGGTTTTACCGGTTTGGGCTTTGCCTTCTTTGCCATGCGCTGCGTTGCGAATGTAGCCTCTAAAACTCAAATTGCCTCAACCGTCATGGGCTTGCGGCTTTCTTTTTCCCTCAGGTAACGGTTGAGCTGGTATTCAATTCCGCGGAGCGGGATGATCGTCCAGGCCGGGCGACCATTGAGTTCGTACCCAAGTTCGTACACCGCTTTCTCCAGCAGATAAGTCCTGATGAGCACATCATTCTCCATGCTGAGTTCTGCCATGTTCATCCGTTTCATGTAGGCGCCAAGGTAGAACCTGCTCACATAGTGCTGCCACTGTTCAGCCCAGGCCTCAAGGGTTTCCTTGTCTTGCTGTCCATAGCGCTCGTGGAGAAGTATTTTGCCGAAAGCAGCATAATGAAAGGAGCGCATCATGCCGGCCACATCCTTCAATGGGCTCTTCTTCAACCTTCGCTCACTAAAATTAAATCCAGGTTCGCCTTCAAAGTCAATGATGAAAAAGTCCTTTCCCGTAAAGAGCACCTGCCCCAGGTGGAAGTCGCCATGTATCCTCGTTTTGATCGCATGGATCGGCATCGTATAGACTTCACTGATGCACTGCAGGACACAATTCTCAAGATGTAAAACCCTTTGTGCTACGACGCGCGTCTCAGCGTTGAGTTTTGACATCGATTGTCTGAGCATCTTGAAACGGTCCCTTACCACTTTTCGTGAGGACACGTGCAAAGACCGCTGATACTCTTTTGTAAAAGACTCCGGAGC
>JAEUUD010000379.1:517-747 GCA_016787625.1 Cyclobacteriaceae bacterium | reverse complement strand
ATCCTGGATTTCAGATTCTGCATTCTAATTCTGAGCTTAAACTCCGAAGGTGAGTCATGGATATTTTATGGATGGATCCCTTCTGGCGCGCGTCTTCGACGCGTGCCGGTAGAGAATAGGGAGCGAAGCACTGCTGTCCACCGAATGAGGGAAGCAAAGAATGATCTGGAATTCCGAAGGGTAGTAGAGCATTTTGTATGAATGGGTCTGTCAGTCTTACGGATGCCAAG
>JAEUUD010000379.1:0-507 GCA_016787625.1 Cyclobacteriaceae bacterium | reverse complement strand
AAAATGCTTCCACGCTCAAGGCCCTCGCGCCATCCCGCCTTGCTTGCCGGGCCAACGCTCGGAGAGAAGATCTGCGAGAATCTGCGAGTTAAATCTGCGGAAATCTGCGGGAAACTTTTTGGGCCTTTAGCCATTGTCTTTCCCTGATCTCAGTAAGATTTTGGGTATCTTGAAATGAGTTTGAGACGTGCCCAGTGTACCATCTCCATGACGAAGTCCATTGCACTCATTTGCTTTAGTTTGCTTGCAACACTTGCACATGGTCAGGATGCAACGCTAAAGCAAACCGACTCAACCCTGCGGTCGGTACAACGTCAATCAGATGCTGCACAGAAAAGATTTTCTAACAAACTCGACTTACTCCAATCTCTTGCCAATGTCAACCGCTGGAAGGACTCACTGAAAATCACCGGATGGTCCGATAGCCTGAGAAACAAAATCAACTTCAGGTATTCGGATAAGGTATTGACAAAGCAGATGGATAGCCTCCGGTCCATCAACTTGCCA
>JAEUUD010000378.1 GCA_016787625.1 Cyclobacteriaceae bacterium | reverse complement strand
CCCAGGATGAGCGGACGGTGAAACTCCTGGAGGTGCCGGACACGATCCGTAAGAAGTACGTGGAACAGTCCAAAGCCGCCCCCTACGCCCTGCTTCTCTCCTGGCTGAACATCGGCAATCAGTGCGACATCAATTACAAAATGAGCCGCAATCAGCGGCTGCTCGTTGAGTTGGCCCTGATGAAAATGGCACACGTGCGATCCGTCGTCAGCGCCAGCCCGGAAACAGCCTCTGCTGCACCTGCCCCGCCCGCAGCATTAAAAAAAAAATTGAGTTAACGAACGAGGAGCCTGCCCCGGTCAGCGCTCCTGAAGCCTCCGCTCCCGCAGAACCCCCTCCCTCCAGGCCTGCCGAATCTCCTGCTCCTCCTCCCCCTTCAGTTCCTTCACCTCCAGTAACTCCGGCTGAGAACGGTAAACCCAAAACCAAATCAACCCCCAACCTCAAGGGCATATTTTCCGGCGCCCCCAAAACGGAGGCCGCAGCCACGCCTTCCGCGGTGACCGCCGTCAACCAACCCGTTAGCAGTGCCCAATTGAAAAAAGTGTGGGAGGAATATACCGAATCGCGGAAATCCCAGGTGGCCGAATACCAAATCCTGCAGCGGGAGTATGAGTACCAGCACCCGATTATTACTATACAGCTGCTGAACCCGGTGGAAGAGTCGCTGTTGGATAACTTCCGGCGCGACCTGACGCAATACCTGCGCGACAGGCTTCGCAACAACGACCTGACCCTGGCTTCGACCCTGCAG
>JAEUUD010000377.1 GCA_016787625.1 Cyclobacteriaceae bacterium | reverse complement strand
TCATGTTCGGTGTGATCAGTCAAATGGCCGCCCAAATGGATTTTCTCAAAGGACTTGTGGAGACAGGACACTATGTCCCGGTCGTTGACAGGGCTTACGCACTGAAAGATATGGCTGAAGCACATCGATACATTGAGGGTGGTCACAAGAAGGGAAATGTCCCGATTGTAGTTGCAGAATCTAAGTAGCTGGCCGGCGCTCTCCGCTCAATCTTTGCGAACTCTGTGCTTAATATGTGGCGCTTCTGGTCCGAATCAAAAGCCAAAGGCTGAAAAGCTGAATGCAGAAACCGCAATGGCCGCAAAGATTACGGTTGATTGCAATACGCAGATTTTTGCAGAATCGTGCGCCACAGATTACACGGATTTCCACGGATTGAATAAAGAGCTAAAGCCTAACCCCCAAAACCCAATGCCCTCCTGTCGCCGACCACCGACTTACCGATTACCGACCTACCGGTTAAAACTCCCTTTGCGCTCTCCGCGCAACCTTTGCGAACTCTGCGTTTAAAATGCCGCGCTTCTAGTCCAATAGCCTAAGAGCCTCCCGTCGCAGCCTAACACCCAATATCCTCCTCGCAGATGTAATAATCTCAACCGAGCCTATTATGAAAGAGCCGGTGGTTGCGGACTCGGTCTGGACTTGTCATCCGGCAATGGAATAAACTCATGCTGATCGGTTGGAGGCAATACAATTCTGCCGGCTTTCCAATCCGCTTTTGCCTGTTCAATTCTGTCGGCCCTGGAGGAAACAAAATTC
>JAEUUD010000376.1:292-759 GCA_016787625.1 Cyclobacteriaceae bacterium | reverse complement strand
TACTTCTTTCAAGATGTTCATGGCCTACAAGGGAGCGCTGATGATCGACGATAAACAGATGGTGGGCCTGATGAATGAGGTGAAGCAACGCGGTGGTATGGTTACCGTGCATGCCACCAACGGCGATATGATCGATTTCCTCATCGCCAAAAACAGGGCGGAGGGAAACCTGGCCCCGCTGTATCATTACCTCTCTCAACCCGAAATAACCGAGGCCGAAGCTTCGGAACGTTTCGCTTCCATCGCGGGCTACACCGGTTGTCCCGGGTACATCGTTCACATGACCTGCGAAGGCGCTTTGAATGCCGTACGGGATAACAACCGCCACAACCAAAAAGTATTTGCCGAAACCTGTATCCAGTATTTATTACTCGACGCTTCTTTATACGAACAGAATTTCGACGGAGCGAAGTGGGTGATGAGCCCGCCCCTGCGGGAGAAGAAAGACCAGGAAGCTTTGTGGGCCG
>JAEUUD010000376.1:0-282 GCA_016787625.1 Cyclobacteriaceae bacterium | reverse complement strand
TTTTTCCAAAATACCGAACGGGCACCCGGCCATTGAACACCGCGTGGAATTATTATTCAGCGAAGGCGTACGCAAGGGCAGGATCACCCTGAACAAATTTGTGGAAGTGCTCTCCACCAACCCGGCTAAGATATTCGGCATGTTTCCCCGCAAGGGCTGCATCGCCCCGGGTGCCGATGCCGATATTGTTTTATTCGATCCCAACAAGGAACATACGATCAGCGTCGATACGCATCACATGAATACGGATTACTCGGCCTATGAAGGCTGGAAGCTGACCGG
>JAEUUD010000375.1 GCA_016787625.1 Cyclobacteriaceae bacterium | reverse complement strand
CAAGCGCAGCCTCACCTACGCACCGCAGGCCTACTACAATACCAGCCCTTCCAAAAATCCACACGCGGTATTCTATGCATCATCCAACAAGCCGAAAGAGTCCTTGCAGGTCATGATCTAACAGATCAATGACGTGAAGAACAACGGGTTCAAGGAAAAAGAACTTAAGGACAAGAAGGAAGAGTTTCTTACCGGGTACTACTCCCGCCTCGAAACCAACGGGGCCCAGAGCCTGAGCATCGGTGCCAATGAGATCTTTGGAAGCTGGAAGAACTTCGAAACGTTCATGAAGGACGTGGAAAAAGTGACGGTGGCCGATATGAACCGGGTGTTCAAGAAGTATTCCAATTCAATCAACTGGATGTACCTGGGCAAGGAGACGGAAGTATCCAAGGACGATTTCAAGCAGCCGCAGATATTGCCGGGGGGAACGAAGGTGGAAAAGAAGAAGTAGTAGAGGCTAGAATCTAGAATGCGGAATTCGGAATACAGAATACTGAATATAGAAGCCAAAATTGAGAGGTGAGTGAACGTAAAGAACTGGTTACGAGCAGGCTTGTGCTGGCCCGGTTTGTGCATGAGGATGCCGCGTTCATTGTGACCTTGCTCAATTCCCCGGGGTGGCTGAAATACATCGGCGACCGGCATGTGCATACTCCCACAGACGCCGTGGCCTACCTGGACCAGGGGCCGATGAAAAGCTACCGGGAAAACGGCTTCGGCTTGCTGCGGGTGTCGCTACGGGAGAACGGCCAACCCA
>JAEUUD010000374.1:262-768 GCA_016787625.1 Cyclobacteriaceae bacterium | reverse complement strand
ACAACGTATGCCCCGGGCGATTTCCCCGACCTGGTTCCTTCTGCCGGCATTCCGGCCGGCGATATGGCCTACACGGCCGGACTTTCCGGTTCTTCCGGTGAACCCGGCATTCCGATCGGGCGGTTGACGGCGACGACACCTGTCCAGGTCGCGGCCTATCTCAACAAAGTGAAAGAATCCGAACAGCTGGCGTTCGACGCACTTTGGCGTAAGGACGTCCTTCACCTGAGCGGAGGCATACAGGCCGGGGAGCCGGAGCTGTTCCGGTCCTTTGTCGATGGATTCAAAGCCATTGCAGAAGATCACTACCTCGGGGGCCAGGTGCAGACTATCTCGAAGCAGACCCTCAATGTGGAGTTGATCAACATCAAAGACCAGGTCAACAAAGGACTGAACCTGATCACGTTCTATGGTCACTCCGGTCCCGGAACCATCGACATCGACATCGGGTATGTCAGCGACCCGGTATTGGGTTACCAGAATGCCGGCAAGTACCCGGGCTTCCT
>JAEUUD010000374.1:0-252 GCA_016787625.1 Cyclobacteriaceae bacterium | reverse complement strand
GGTTGCAATGCCGGGCGGTTTTTCGACAACCGGATTACTTTCGGAGAGGACTGGTTGCTGACCCCCAACAAGGGAGCCAAGTCGTTCATCGCGCACAGTTCGTTCGGGTTCATCAACCCCTTGCGTCAGTATTCAGAGTTGTTCTACCAGGTAGCTTTCGGCGACTCCACCTTCATCCACAAGGGAGTGGGTGAAGTCCAGCGGGAGGTAGCACGCCGCTACCTGCTCGGCTATGGCAACTCAACACTTTCC
>JAEUUD010000373.1 GCA_016787625.1 Cyclobacteriaceae bacterium | reverse complement strand
GGCTTCCATTCTCGCTAACCTGCCGCACGGGTTGCCCAGTGCCGTGTCGTTCACGCGGTATCATATCATCCACCATTCGCACCAGGGTGAATTTCTATGGGATGCCGATTTGCCCGGACGCAAGGAGGCCGCCTGGTTCGGTAACAATCCCTTTTCGAAAGCACTGTGGTTGCTCTTGTTCCCCTTCTTTCAATTGTTTCGTACATTCAGATTGAAGCACATTCGCCCTTTGGACGGATGGATCGTAACAAATTGGATCGTCCAATTCGCCTTCGATGCTTTCATCTGGATCGTATTCGGTCCTCAGGCGCTTTTATTTCTGCTGTTGAGCTTCTTCTTCTCCGTTGGTCTGCATCCCCTGGGTGCCCGCTGGATTCAGGAACACTATCTTACACTTGATCCCGTGCAGGAGACCTATAGCTACTACGGACCCCTCAATACGATCGCGTTCAATGTAGGCTATCACAACGAACACCACGATCTGCCGTCGGTTCCCTGGAATCGCTTACCGGAATTGCGGAAACGTGCGCCGGAATTCTACAACACCCTCAAAGCACATCGGTCCTGGACCCTGCTCTTTTTCCGCTTTCTCTTTGATCCGTCGATCACGCTGCATTCCCGGATGTTGCGCGCCGATCGCACACCCAGTCAGGACTGATCCTGGCGCTGGCTTTCCCGCTGTCAGATGCGGGTTGTTTAAAACTATTCAGCAGTGTGAACCGCGGGATACCGCACCGGTTCTTATTTCGTAGCGTGGTTCCCCATGCCGG
>JAEUUD010000372.1 GCA_016787625.1 Cyclobacteriaceae bacterium | reverse complement strand
AGAAGTCTTAAAAAACAATGTACATATTGAGACCTCATCGGCTTTTGACATCAACAGTCTGGAGACCTTACATGAACAGGGTCTCATCGGCAAGGACAAATTTGTGGTATGCAATGGGTTTAAACGCGAACCTTACATAGACAACATAGCCGGACTCATCAACAATGGCTGGAACAACGTTATCAGTGTGCTCGACAACGACACTGAACTGGATCAGTTGCAGGCAAAGATAGAAGTGCCCTTTACCTGCGGTATACGAATAGCCAGTGAAGAAGAACCCAAGTTTGAGTTCTATACCTCCCGACTCGGTATTGGCTACAAGGATATACTTCCGTATTACCGCAACCATATAAAGAAGAACAAAAATGTAAGACTGAAGATGCTGCACTTCTTTATCAATACCGGCATTTACGACACTGCATACTACTGGAATGAGTTGCATAAATGCCTGAAAGTGTATTGTGAACTGAAAAAAGAGTGTCCCACCCTTGATACCCTGAATATTGGCGGCGGATTCCCTATTAAAAACAACCTGAACTTTGATTATGACTACGAATATATGGCCACTGAAATCGTGTCACAGATCAAACAGGTTTGTACAGAGAATGAAATTCCGGAGCCGGATATTTTTACAGAATTTGGCAGTTTTACTGTGGGAGAAGCGGGTGGAGCCATCTTCAGTGTGCTGGACCAGAAAGCACAGAATGACCGCGAGAAATGGAATATGATTGACAGCAGTTTTATGACCACACTGCCTGATTCATGGGCCATCA
>JAEUUD010000371.1 GCA_016787625.1 Cyclobacteriaceae bacterium | reverse complement strand
CATGGAAGCACGGCTTCCGCATTGTTGAAGTTCCCATCATTTTCACCGACCGTACCGAAGGCACGAGCAAAATGAGCAAGGGCATCTTCAAAGAAGCCATACTCGGCGTGATGCAGATGCGCTGGAAGAGTTTTTTCCGTAAGTACCAAAAAGTAAAGAACTGATCCATGTTGCCCTCGTACCTCATCCGTAATGCACGCATCGTGAACGAAGGTCGCATCACGGAAGGCGATGTCAGGATCCGAAATGGCAGGATCGATGCGATCGGCACCCTAACGGCTTCCAGTCAGGACCGGGTGATCGATGCACGCGGCCATTACCTCCTTCCCGGCGCCATCGACGACCAGGTACATTTTCGTGAACCCGGACTCACGCACAAAGGCGATCTTCATACCGAGTCAGTGGCCGCCGTTGCCGGTGGCATTACCTCGTATATGGAAATGCCCAACACGCAACCTCCGGCATTGACCCGCGACCTGTTGGAGGACAAATACCGGCGTGCGCACGAGGTGTCCCTGGCCAATTACTCGTTCTACATGGGCACTTCGAACGACAACCTCGAGGAAGTTCTGCGAACGGACAATCGCACGGTCTGCGGAGTGAAGATCTTTATGGGCTCCTCCACCGGCAACCTGCTGGTGGACGAACCCAATACACTCGAGGCCATCTTCGCACGTTCGGAATCTCTCATTGCGACGCATTGTGAAGACGAAGCGACCATCCGTGCCAACCTGGAAGCTGCCCGAATTCGATATGGAGAACAGGTTCCGATCC
>JAEUUD010000370.1 GCA_016787625.1 Cyclobacteriaceae bacterium | reverse complement strand
TACACCGCACAAACGGAAAATGGTACCAGGGAACTGGTTTGAAAATATTTTGCATGCACCAACCTAAATAAAACAGCCGCAACAAAAGCTGCGGCCGTTAAAAAAGGTGCTAAAAAGCGTATATCTACTTATTTGCTCAGGTTCATGCTACGCTCCTTGTAGAGTGTCCGGAAATAAGGATCTCTCAAATCCTTAATAAAGCGGATGGCTTCTCCCGTACTCTTCATTTCAGGTCCGAGCTCCTTGTTCACGCCCGGGAATTTTTCGAAGCTGAATACCGGTTCCTTGATGGCGTATCCATCCATTTTCTTCTCCATGGTAAACTCGGAGAGTTTGGCCGCTCCCAGCATTACTTTGGTGGCAATATTCAGATAAGGAATCTGGTAAGCTTTGGCGATGAACGGTGTGGTTCTGGATGCGCGAGGGTTGGCTTCGATCACATATACTTTATCGTTCTTGATGGCAAACTGGATATTGATTAATCCACGGATATTCAGCGCGCGGGCGATTTTTTCGGAATAATATTCCATGGTTTCCACCACCAGAGGGCTGAGGTTAAACGCAGGCAAAACGGCATTGCTGTCTCCGCTGTGAATACCTGCGGGTTCAATGTGTTCCATTACCCCCATGATATGGAATTGCTCCCCATCGAAAATAGCGTCTACCTCCGCTTCCTGACATCTGTCGAGGAAATGGTCGATCAGAATTTTATTTCCGGGAATATGTTTCAGTAGGCTGATGACCGCCTTTTCCACGTCTTCGTCGTTGATGACA
>JAEUUD010000036.1:2309-22413 GCA_016787625.1 Cyclobacteriaceae bacterium | reverse complement strand
GGTTGACATCGCGGTTGACGGTCACGGTTCCTGTACCATTCACTGTCAGCAAGGTGTTGGCCACTGTACCCGCCGAACTTGTCCAATTCATGTCGGTGTTGACCGTGAGTGAACAGCCGTTTCCTACGTTGATTCCAAAAGTCTGATTACCTCCTGATCTCACCACGTTGATGACGTCATTGACGGTCATCGATGCATTGTTTTGTAATGTGAGGGCGCCGGTGAAATTGGCGCCGCTATTGGTGAGGCTGACAAGACCGTTGACAATGAGGGAAGCGTTGTCGATGGTGAGGCTGGTGTTGGCAATGCCCGCCGTAATATCAACTTGCGCAGCCTGTTGTGCAGAAGTAACGGTAACAGCATTGCCGCTGATGAGGGCTACGTCACCTGCATTCGGAAACGATGCTGCCGCAACGCCGCCGTAGCCCACGATGGACCAGGTAGAATTGTTGTTCCATGCCGCATCAGCACGGCTGTAGTATGTTGTGCCAATGTTGTTGATGCAGAGCTTAAAGGTGCCCCGATACCCGACCGCCGCAAAGTTATCGACAGAAATGTAGTAGGTGTTTCCTACAACCAGTGCTGCAGTTGAAATAGATACCGTGCTGAATGCAGATGTGTACTGTGCGCAACCAATTTGTGTGGTGCCGTTGCTCTGCCAAAGAGCAATGTACGGATACTGCAAGTTACCGTTGGCTCCGCCGGTCTGCACCTGGATGGTAGCATTGGGCGTGATAGCGACGAACTTGAACCATCGGTTGTAATTGGGTCCGTTGTTCCAGCATGTCCCTTTGTTCTTGTCGGCTGTGGCGCCGACCGTGGTGTAAGCAGCATTGGCAGAACACCAGTTGTTGAGGTTGGAAAGGGTAGTAGCGCCTTCGTAGAAGTTGTAATCGATTACATCGCTGACGCAGAGGGTAAATGTCCCTGTATAGCCAACGCCAACAAAGTTATCAACCGAGATATAGTAGTCGGTGCCCGGCGTAAGTCCAAGGTAGCTGGTTTCCATGGTGCCGGAAGCGAGCGAGGCATACGGTGAACATGCCAGCTGCGTACCGGCAGCTGTCCACAAGGTCACCCAGCCGTAGCGCATGGTGCCAAAAGCGCCGCCATTCTTGAGTTGGAGATTGATATAGGTCGTTGATGTTGCCGTGAACTTGAACCAGCGGTTGTAATTGGGACCGTTGGGTGCACACGTTCCCGCCGTTTGATCCGCAGAAGCATCAACTGTCGTGTACGCAGCATTTGCCGAGCAGCCGTTGATCAGTGTTGTGACATCCAATGCACCCTGCTTGAAGTTGTAGTCGACCACGTCGCTCATGCAAAGAGAGAAAGTACCGCGATATCCTGCGCCGACAAAATTGTCAACGGAAATGTAGTAGGTAGCGCCAGGAGTGAGGCCGAGGTAGCTTGTTTCCATGGTGCCCGATGCCAAAGAATTATACGCAGAGCAGGACAACTGCGTGCCACCGGCATCCCAAAGGGTCACCCAGCCGTAGCGCATGGTGCCAAAGGCGCCGCCGTTCTTCAGCTGAACCTTCATATACGTAGTCGAAGTCGCCGTGAAGGTGAACCAACGGTTGTAGTTGGGTCCATTCGGGGCGCATGTTCCTGCGGTCTCGTCGCCAGTGGCATCGACGGTGGTGTAGGCGCCGTTCGCTGAGCATCCGTTGATCAATGAGTTGACATCTGCCGCACCAACTTTGAAGTTGTAGTCGATCACATCGCTGAGACACATGGAGAAAGTACCCCTGTAGCCGGCGCCATTAAAGTTGTCAACAGAGATGTAGTAGGTAGCTCCGGGTGTAAGTCCAAGGAAACTGGTTTCCATGGTACCCGAGGCCAAAGAGTTGTATGGTGAGCAGGCAAGCTGGGTGCCGCCGGCATCCCAAAGTGTAACCCATCCATATCGCATTGTGCCAAAGGCACCACCATTCTTCATTTGGACCTTGATGTATGTGGTCGTGGTGGCGGTGAAAGTAAACCAGCGGTTATAGTTCGGGCCATTGGGAGCGCACGTGCCGGCCGACTGGTCGCCCGTCGCATCAACGGTGGTGAACTCTCCATTGGTTGAACATGAGTTCATAATGCTGTTCAGACTCTGTGCGCCGCTCCTGAAGTTGTAATCGACAACATCGCTGAGACACAGGGAGAAAGTACCCCGGTATCCGGCGCCTCCAAAGTTGTCTACAGAGATGTAGTACGTCGACGTCGGGTTAAGGCCAAGAAAACTGGTTTCCATCGTACCGGACGCCAGTGAATTGTATGGAGAGCACGCCAATTGGTTGAGGCTGGCATCCCAAAGTGTCACCCAGCCGTAACGTTGGGTACCGAATGTGCCGCCGTTTTTCAACTGCACCTTGATATAGCCGGTTGAGGACGCTGTGAATGAAAACCAGCGATTGAAATTAGGTCCGTTCGGTGCGCAGGATCCGGCAGCCTGATCGCCTGTGGCATCAATGGTCGTATACAACGCATCAGCTGAACAGCCATTCAACAGCGGCGTGACATCCATCGCGCCTTGTACAAAATTGTAGTCGATGACATCGCTGAGACACAGCGAGAAGGTACCCCTGTAGCCGAGTCCAATAAAGTTGTCGACAGAGATGTAGTAGGTGGAAGAAGGTGTCAATCCCAGGAAGCTGGTCTCCATGGTGCCTGACGCGAGCGAGTTGTAGGGTGAGCACGACAGTTGTGTACCGGCAGCGTCCCAGAGCGTTACCCATCCATAGCGCATGGTTCCGAAGGCGCCGCCATTCTTCATCTGGATTTTGATGTAGCCAGTGGATGTAGCAGTGAATGAAAACCAACGGTTATAGTTAGGACCGTTTGGTGCGCATGTTCCTGCAGCCTGATCCGCTGTTGCATCAATGGTAGTATATGCTGCATCGGTGGAGCATCCGTTCACCAGTGGTGTGATGTCCTGGGCGCCCTGACGGAAATTGTAATCAACGATATCACTCATGCAGAGTGAAAAAGTACCCTGATACCCGGCTCCGGTAAAGTTGTCGACAGAAACATAATAGGTCTGACCTACGGTAAGACCCAGGTAACTGGTCTCCATTGTTCCGGAAGCAAGGGAATTATAGGGTGAACAGGAGAGCTGTGTGAGGCTGTTGTTCCAAAGGGTGACCCAGCCGTAGCGCATGGTGCCGAAGGCGCCGCCATTTCTCAATTGTACTTT
The DNA here is from genome assembly GCA_016787625.1 of Cyclobacteriaceae bacterium. Lineage (GTDB taxonomy): Bacteria > Bacteroidota > Bacteroidia > Cytophagales > Cyclobacteriaceae > ELB16-189. The sequence goes on along the minus strand of JAEUUD010000036.1, from coordinate 19,229 downwards.
GATGTAACTGGTGGTGGCTGTGAAGCGGAACCAGACGTTGTAGTTGGGTCCGTTGGGAGCACAGGTGCCGGCAAACAGGTCGGCGGTAGCAGCTGTTGTGGTGTAGGCTGCATTGGCAGAGCAACCGTTGATGATCCCGCTGATGTTGATGGAGCCGCCTAGGTTGTCATTGGCCGGCTGTGCGAAAGCTGCCGGAGCAAACAGCACCGTAAACATGATGCTGAGTAATAGAGAACGCCTCATAAGGGTATTTAAAGCCCCGAAAATTACGAATTTGAACTCGCTTTTCGGTTGATTCTTAGTGGCCAGGGCATTTTTAAGCCAAACTTAATCCAGCCACCCCTCTATACGTTTCGGGCTATTTTTGTGACCGGCACCCGGCTAGAAAAGCCAGGCAATCCGCACGCCGTAGGTGGTGTGTTTTCCGGTGGCTACCCCGTTTTTATAGATATTCTTGCTGCCTGACGTGTACACAAATTGTATCTGACATATGCTTTTGCCCCCGCCGGAATCGATGTCGACACCAAGAGAAGCCTGCAATCCAAATTCATTTCTGATGTAGTTGTCAGTAACCCAATTGTATGGGTGAAAGCCGTCAACAATACTCTGCATGGTCAGGTTGGTCGACATGTTGTGTATGAATGTGGGTCCGACTGCTCCTGTAATCCTCATTCCGCTAAACACATCTTTGGGTGTCCGCAGCAGCAATGTGACTGGAAATTCCAGGGTGTTGAACCTTAGTCGCTCGAGGTAGGTGGAGTCAGGGTCGCCGACGGTACCCGCATCATTGGTGATCCAGGGATGAGCAAAGGCGCCACCGGTGACATCGACGTTGTTGATGCCGGCGCCGCGCTGCTGATAGCCAGCGCCCACGCCAACACCGAGAAAGGAGTTCAGGTAGTACTCGGCCCTCAATGAACCGCCCAGTGAAGGCTTGAAGAAGTACGTACTGGCCACCTGCTCTCCTTCGATGCCGGACCAGTAGAGGTGGAAGGCCACACCCCAATGGAATTTCTTTTCAAATACGCTCTTCTGAATTCCCTCGTTAAGGATCTTCTCACGCAACGTCTGCTGGCCAGTGACGGCAAGCGGTGATAGGATGAAGGCGGCAAATGCCATCCACAGCGTTGACTTTTTCATCGTACTGACATTAGTTTTCATAATCTTCAAATTCTTTGTCTCCATCATCTTCGGCGAGGATGGGAGGTGCATTTTTATACCATGCATAATGTATGGCAGGTAAAGTGATCAGTGTAAGAATCGTTGCCGAGATGAGGCCGCTGATCACAACAACGGCAAGCGGCTTTTGAGTTTCTGATCCAATACCGGTTGAAATAGCGGCAGGCACAAGACCGAGGCCGGCCATGAGTGCTGTCATCACAATAGGACGAACACGGGTCATGGCGCCTCTCTTGATCGCCTCAAGGAGGGGATAGCCAAGACGGGAATATTTGTGGAATACAGAAACAAGGATCACACCATTCTGAACACAGACACCAAACAGGGCGATGAATCCTACACCGGCGGATATACTAAAGTTGATGCCTGTGAAGAACAAACCGAGAATACCTCCGATGAGGGCAAATGGAACGTTCAGCAAAACAATCGTCGCGTCCTTGGCGGAGTTGAACATAAAGAACAACCACATGAAGATGAGGAGAATGGAAATTGGCACGACAATCTTCAACTGGTTGGTAGCGCGTACCTGGTTTTCAAATTCACCATTCCACGACATGGAATATCCTTTCTCCAGACTGATGCTTCCCGCTACTTTCTGTTGAGCCTCTGCGATGGTGCTACCAAGGTCCCTGCCCCGAACAGAAAACTTGATGGGAATGAATCTCAGGTTGGCTTCGCGGTAGACAAACGCCGGACCATTTTGAACATGGATGCTGGCAATTTCTCGAAGAGGAATCTTGGTGCCGTTGGTACAAGGAACCAGCAGTTTGCCAATCTCTTTTTCGCTTCGGCGGAATTCAGGGGAGTAGCGCACGCGGATATCAAAGCGGCGTTCTCCTTCATAGAATGTGGAAACCCGTTTTCCTCCAATGGCCATTTCAATGACGTTGTCGGCTTCTTCAACGGTAGCGCCGTAACGAGCCATCCTGATCCTGTCGAGTTCGATGCGCAGTTCCGGTTGTCCCAGGCTCTTGAAGATCCCCAGGTCTTGCACACCGCGTACAGTTTCCATCACACTCCTCACACTATCGGCTATTTTCTCCAGCTTGGCGAGGTCGTCACCGAATATCTTGATCGCCATTTCACCTTTCACCCCGGACACGGCTTCCTGCACGTTGTCAGAAATGGGTTGGGAGAATCCGAAGACCACACCTGAAAACCTGCTTCTTAACTCATCCTGCATTGAGTGGATCAATTCGTCTTTGGTCACACCGCGTGTCCAATCCTCTTTCTGATAGAGGTCGACGAAGAATTCGACGTTGAAGAATCCTGTTGGATCCGTTCCGTCGTTTGGACGGCCGTTCTGCGAGATCACCCCACGTACCTCAGGATACTTGAGGAAAACTTCACGCATGCGTTGCGACATTTCGTTGGCCTTGGAGAAGGCCACGCTTTGAGGCATGCTTGCCCTTACATACACCGATCCTTCGTTGAGCTGGGGAAGGAACTCGGTTCCAAGGCTCGTGGAAATAAAAATACTCACGACAAGGATCCCGCTGGCAACGAGGATGCTTCGCTTTGGATGTGTCAGCGACCAGTTAAGGATAGGCCGGTAAACTTTCTCAAGGCCCGAGACCAAAGGATTGTCGCGTTCACGTACATCACGGGTAAGCAACATCCTGCACAACAGGGGTACCAGCGTGAGGGTAAAGATGAGCGCACCCAGCAGGGCAAACCCGATGGTATACGCGAGCGGGGAGAACATTTTCCCTTCTACTTTCTGGAAAGCGAAAATGGGAATGAGGGCTGTGATGATGATCAGTTTCGAAAAGAGAATGGGCTTTCCCATTTCAACGGACACTTCGCGCACCATAGCGCCTTTCTTCATTTGGTTGAATTTCTCCACACCCAGTACGGTTTGCTGATGAGCAAGGAAAACAAACACGCCTTCCACCATGACCACCGCGCCGTCGATGATGATACCAAAGTCGATGGCGCCAATCGAAAGGAGATTGGCTGACATGCCTTTCAGTTTCATACAGATGAAAGCGAAGAGCAGTGCCAGTGGAATGATGATGGCGACAATAACAGTCGTCCGCCAGTCAAGAAGGAAAATGGCCAGGATGAATGTCACCAGGAGCATACCAACGATCAGGTTCTCCATAACGGTGTGGAGGGTGAGGTTGACCAGGTTGGTACGGTCGTAGAACACCTTAATGCTCACCCCCGTAGGTAGCACACGGTTGTTGAGGTCAAGGATGGTTGCGTTGAGGTCTTTGAGCACTTCGCTTGGGTTCTCGCCCTTGCGGAGAAGCACGATGCCTTCAACGACATCTTCTTCATTCAAGTCGCGCCCGACTTTGCCCATCCTGGGGCGATACGATTCCGATACCGTGGCAACATCCTTAACATAGATCGGCGTGCCGTTCACGTTGCGGATGATGATGGACTCGATGTCGGTTGTGCTCGTTACCAGGCCAAGCCCACGTACGAGGTAGGTTTGAGGCCCACCCTCCACAACATCGCCACCTACGTTGCTGTTGTTGGCCCGGATGGCTTCAAACACATCGTTTGGACTGAAATTGAAGGATGTTAAGAGGTTTGGATTGACGGTGACTTCATAGGTCTTCACTTCGCCACCGAAGCTGATACAGTCAGCGACACCAGGCACCGCTTTCAGTCGCTTGTCGATGACCCAGTCCTGAATCTCTTTGAGCTGACGAACGGTCTTGCCGATACCTTCGAGGGTGTACCGGTAGATTTCGCCCGTAGGTCCCGATGGCGGTTGAATTTCGGCAACGGCTCCATCGGGGAATGAAACGTTCTCGATCTGGTTGTAGGCCACCTGCCTTGCATAAAAATCATCAACGTCGTCCTCAAAAAATATAGTGACAACAGAAAGGCCAAACAGGGAGATGGATCTCAGGCTTGTTTTCTTTGGCACGACGTTCATCTCCGTTTCGATGGGGATGGTGACGAACTTTTCCATTTCCTCTGCGCTTCGGCCGGGCCATTGCGTGATGATCACCACGCGCGTATTGATCACGTCAGGAAATGCCTCGATGGGCGTGAGCAAAAAGCTCCGTACGCCGATCGCAATAATGATGACCGTTCCAAGAAATACAAAAGCCTTGTTCTTGAGCGAGAAATCGATGATTCCTTTAATAAGATTATTCATACCGGTGAAGATCTCTCGATTTTAGTGCTGCTGGTTAAATGCTGTCAGTGCGTAAAGTGATCCGTCGACAATGATGTGGTCACCCGGCGTCAATCCCCTGGTGACTTCAAAGAAGTCGCTGAATTTCTTCCCCACAGTGACCATGATTTTCTCGTAACTGTTGGGGGCGTTTTCCCTCATGACGTAATAGTTGTTGTTTTCAAGGACCAGGGCTTTCTGAGGCACCGCCAGTACTTCCTCGTTACTGTTGGAAGTGATGAGGACAGTGGCAAACATTTCAGGCTTTAGCGCGCCATTGTCATTTTCAAGTTCTGTGCGTACCCTGATCACACGCGAAGCAGGATCCAGCATGGTACCGATCTTGCGAATCTTGCCCTGATAGACCTTGTCAGGATAAGCGATGGTTGTCACCGTCACGAGGTCGCCTTCTTTGACTTTGGCCATGTCGCTTTCGTGTACGTTGGCCCAGATCCACACAGTTTTCAGGTCAGAAATCGTGAAGATGTTGGTGCTGTTATCGGTACGAATTTGTGTTCCTTCATTGATGTTACGTTCAACGATATACCCCGAGCGAGGTGCGATCACGCGAAACACAGCATCGAGCCGGTCAGGAGAGCCTCCGTATAACTGAAGGATTTGTTTTTTCTCGTTGAAATCAGAAACGGCATTGGCGTAGTCCTTCTTCGCCTCAGCAAAATCTTTTTCAGACATCATTCCGCTGCCATAGAGATCCCGGGCACGGGCCATGTTTTTCTCCGCTACATCCTGGTCTTCCTTGGCCACGTTGAAGTCGCGCTGGAACGTTGTAATATCCGTTGAGAGAATCGTTGCCAGCAGCGTGCCTTTGGCAACGTAATCTCCAAGAGACACATGTACTTTTTCGACGCTTCCGCTAACGATCGGGTAGATGCGCACAACGTTGTTCTCGTCAAAGCTTACTTCGCCGACGGCACTGAATTCTTCGTGGATGCGAACGCGCTTCACCTCTTCTGCAACCATCTCCTTCATTTGTTCCTGACTAAAGGTGATGGAGGACGACGCTGGCTCACTCGTCGCGGGTTTTTGGTCTGATGGTGTGCCGCACGCAGCGAGCAAAAGCACCAGGAGAAGGGGAGAGGTTGTCGTATGAGATTTCATGGCTTAGTTTTCTATGAGTGTTGTGCCTACGGCAAAATTCAGTTCGTTGACATTATTGAGATACTGTTGCTTGAGTTCAATCAACTGCAGGTTGGTTTGGATATAGATGCGCTGTTGATCAATGAACTGCAGCAGGCTGATGTTTCGCTTTTGAAAATTCTCGTTCGTGCTTCTGTATTGCTGCTGCAGCCTGTCGATAAACTGAATATTGTAATTGGCCAGTCCGGTATTTGAATTCTTGTAGCGGTTATAGGCAGCCTCCACTTCATTCTTTACCCGGTTGGCGAGGTCATCGTGCTGGAGGCTGGATTGGCTCACGAGCATTTTTGCCTGCTTGATTCTACCCTGGTTACGATCGTAGATCGGCAGGAACAATTCCGTGGTAAACCCGTGATAGGGCCTGATATAGTTACTGCCTCGGTCATAGGGCTGAAAGCCGAATTTGATATCAGGCACGCCGGTGGATTGCTGGAGTTTAAGGTTGCGCTGCTGATAGCGGATGTTGATTCGGGCAGCGGCAATGTCTGGTCTTGATTCCGCTGCCTGTGTCGCCAGGTAAATCGGGTCAAAGTCTTCGCTGACGATGGGAAGTTTCTGCTCTACGTAGAACGTTGTATCCTGCGGATAACGCAGGAGGGAACGAAGGTTGGAGGTGACGCGCTCGCGCTCGTTGTTGTTTTCCAATGCATCTGCTTTGACGGCCAGGTACTCTGATTCAAGCCTTAGCGCTTCGGTCACAGAGATGGCACCCACATCAAGTTGTTTGCGCGTAGCTTCCATCAGCCTGTCGTAAGAGGCGATGACCTGCTGATAGAGTATTCCCTTGGCTTCCAGCGCAGCGAGGTCGGTGTAGGTACGACTCATGTCATAGAGCGTACTGCGCAGCACATCCTCCATTTGTTTCTCTGCCATTTCCACGCCAATGCGCGCAAGTTTCACGGAGTTGGTGTGTTTACCGGCTATGGAGAACGTTTGCTCCAGCTGCCACAGAGACTGGTTCCTGAGTGCGAAGTACTCATTGGTCTCCTGGTTGTACATGTCGCCGTTGATGATAAAGTTGGGGTTGTTCCAGACTTTGGCCTGGATCACTTTGGCTTGTGCGATGTCGATTTCGTAATAGGCTGCAAGGAGCCCGAGGTTGTAGTTAAACAGCCGGGCCTTGGCTTCAGATAGCGAAAGCACCGTATCTGCAGCCTGTCCGGCAGCAGTGTTTGCAGCGAGAATGACGAGCAAAATGCCCGAAGCGATTCGTTTCATAGGTAATACACAGTAGGAGGAATAGAAAAATAGAGCCCCGATCAAGAGGACTTCAGTCAGCAGAGAAGTGCTAACTCAGATCAGCAGACAGCGATAACGGATGTTTCGACTGTTGCCGGGCATCATCAACGACCGGTTGCGGCTGTATTGATGTAGCGCAGCAACCGTATGTGACTGAACCTGATCGATGATGACGGTGAATGTGAGCGAACGAAAGCTAAACTCTTCGTTGCTGTCGCTGTCTTCGAGTTCACTGCTGGAAGCCTCACGTGTGAAGACCGATCCTGCACCAACATTGCCTGCACGAATGACGAGACCTGCGGGAGCATCTTTGGGATTCTCTGCAGGTTCTCCATGGAGAATGATCTCCGTTCCAAGAAAGGCCACGAACCCGATGAATATCGGTAGCGTGATGGCAGCGAGTTGGTTTCGGAGGGTTTTCACGACGGGCTTAAAAGTAGACCATTTTCTCTTCATTTGAAAATTTCCGTATGATTGCGATTCAAATCTTGTCGGATGTTCGGAAGGTGTCTGCTCTTCTTGTTTGTCGTCAGCATGCATCCGGCATGGGCTCAGGAAAATCTTCACTTTTCTGTCGACCGCCCCGGCATTTCAGACTACCCAACGATCGTTCCGAAGGGCGCACTGCAGGTCGAATCCGGATTTGAATATTTTCAGAGGGAAGATCACCGGTCGATCTTTCTGCCAACGATACTGCTCCGGTCTTCTGTCAATAAATGGCTTGAATGGAGGTTTACCAACCGCTTTCTCCGGATCGATTCCATCGCCGACAACCCCGATGACAAGTACTATTATTTTGGAGCCATTGATGCAAAGGCCGTCATGTTCAGGGAGAAAGGTATCCGTCCTGCAACATCCTTGTTGGTCGGTTACAGCATTACACCCAACACATCCCGCAAACTGAGAGGCCCGTTGTGGGGCAACTATGTGCTTGTGCTCATGGAAAACAACCTTCACGACAAAGTACTCTTCAACTACAACGCCGGTATCACCTGGAATGGACATTCTTCAACCACGTCAACCATGTATTCATTTTGTTTTGAAGTTGAGCTAAGCACGCAGGCTGCGGTATTTATTGAGCAGAGCACTTTCTTCAACCAGGGCGAGAAGAATGACTATTGGGTTGATGTTGGCTACACACACCTGGTGGCAAAACACAGTCAGATTGATTTTTCTGCCGGCCTTAACCTCAATGGGGGATCTCACGATTTCTTTTTTGCCGTCGGGTATTCAACGAGGTTTTCCTTCTCTGACGACACAACTACGCCCTGAAGGCACACCTACTCTTTAATGAATGACCTGGACCTCGTCAACTGGCCCTGGACGGCCTTGATGATGTATAACCCGGAAGGATAACGTTCCACGTCCACCCGAATGCTCTCACCTCCGTTTCCGGAAGAGGAATCCATGGCACGGCCAGATAGATCAACCAGTGCTACCGCTACCGGACCAGGCCCGAAGTCCATCAGACTGATCGTCAGTTCTCGCTTGACAGGATTTGGATAGACCATCATCCTTTCATCCTGGAGGTTTGATTCTATGTCGCCTACAACCACAATGCTGATCGGATCGGACAATTCGGAGTAACATTCATCGGTAGCAATCGCCAGGGCATAGTTTCCTGAAGCTGTCGTCACGTAGGTAATCCCGGTTGCGCCAGGAATTAGGCTTCCATTGAAGAACCATTGGTAAGGACCACTGTTGGTGGTTGTAAGGGTAGGTGCAGAAACGAGCGGACCGGCATTGGAAGTGATGGTGGGTTTCGGTGCGTTGATACAAAAGGTTTGTACAGATACCGCCTGTTCATTGAATGAATCTCCGGCCTGCCTTGCTTCTATGGTTACACTGCCGGTATTGTTGATGGTGACCTGATCACCAACAAGGTTGATTTTGACAGAGCCGGTTACAAACTGAATGGGCAATCCGCTTGAGGCAGTTGCTGTAATCGTAAAAGCAGGGTCGCCAAACACTTTGGTTGGAATAGTTTGGAAGGTGATGGTTTGCAGGGTCTTTGTTACAACCAATGGTCTGGTGAAGTCAGCAGCAGGATTGTAGAATGCATCGCCAGGCTGCATGGCTTTTATCTGCGTCGTGCCGGGAGTCAGTATTGTGACGGTTGATCCTGATATCGTAGCCACTGCGGGATCTGAGCTTGTGTAGCTAACTGGTAAGCCTGAATATGCCGTTGCGGTAAGGGCAAAAGGGGCTGTGCCGTACTGCATTGATGGGAGTGAATTGAAAGTGATGGTCTGGTTTCCTTTGATTGAAGTCAGTCCTGCGTATGAATGGGCAATCCCAAGTGGGAGGTGTTTGATGACTTCGAAGGCGCTGCCGTCAAGATTCATGCGATAAAATGTTCCGCCGCCAAGGGTACCGCCTTCGGTCGTCGTACCATACACCTTGCCCCCGGATTCCATGAGATCCCCAAAAGGGATGATGCCTTCGAGTTGATTGGATGCAAATGAATGAAGGACCTCATAGCCAGTGCCGTCTTTCATGACCCTGAAAATTCCTCCAAAGGTGTTGGCAAAGCCATAACGGGTCACGCCATACAAATAGTCATCGGAACCATTGATGAGATTCCCGTATGGCTCCTGTCCGTTGGTTCCTGTAAAGTCGTGAAGCTTGGTAAAGCCTGTTCCGTTTTCCGCAATCTTGAAGACGACGCCTTTGTTGCCTGTTCCTCCAAGTGGTGTCATCCCATAGAGGTATCCGTCACCCGCTTGCAGCAAGCTTGCTGTTGGCGAGGCACCGCCAATCTGAAATAAATCTTGTAAGACGGTAAAGTTTGAACCATCCTCTTCGATGCTGAAGATGACGCCTAAATTATCCTGGCCGCCGTACTCGGTCATACCATACAGTACGCCGCTGGGTAACCGGGTAAGCCCGCCGCGGGGACCTCCTGCGGTGACACCGTCAAACTCATAGATGATGGTGAAGTTGGAGCCGTCTTCCTTGATGGAATAAAGTGCTCCCAGTGCATTGGTGCCGCCACCGTAGGCCACTCCAAACAAGGTGCCCGAAGGATTGCCAACGAGGGTTCCATAAGGTTGCCACGCATAGCCATCAAAACTTTTAACCACCTGATAGCCGGTACCATCGGCGTTGATCGAGTACAAAGTACCGCGTTCAAATGCGCCACCATAGACAGTGGTACCGTACAGCTTGCCTGAAATCCCTATGGTCAATCCGCTGTTGGCGGAGTTTCCTTGCGGTGTATTGAATGTGAAGAGTTCTGATGAACCCGATGAAGGATCGAAGTTGAAGAGGGAGCTGATGGCGTTGCTTCCCATACCATAAAAAACCCCAACCATGATTCCATCAGAGCCCACCAGCATGGAAGTACCGGAATACAAATCGTCGGTAGGTTGATAAACATGGACGATAGCAAAATTATCGCCGTCAGGTTCTATGCTGTACATCAGTGAACCGAGCTCGCCGGAGGCGGTGCCATACAGGAGACCGTCGGTAAATTCGGTGAGGGCTGACCGGGGCTGCCATCCGCTGGTGTAGTCGAACTGCATGAGCAGGGTATAACCTGTTCCATTGGTATTGACTTTGAAAATAACACCTGCAGAGAGTACACCTCCGGAGGTTGTCGTTCCATAGAGCGTACCACCGGCATCCTGCATCAACGTTCCCACTGGCTGACTGCCGTCGGTTCCCGCGAAGCTTCTTATCACGGTGTGCCCGGAGCCGGTGAGTCCGATCCTGAAAATGGTACCCAGGTCATTGGTTCCACCGTTGACCGTCATTCCATAAAGATTGTTGTCGGCAGCCTGTATGAGTCCGCCAAGCTGATCGGATTGCGGAATGGGTGTTGAAAAAGTATGGATCATGGTAACGGTGCCGGCAAGGGTCGCTCTGAAAATTCCTGTCAGCGTCATTCCATACAAGTCATTGTTGCTTGCCTGAATGAGATCGCCGGCAGGGTGTCCGCCTTCACCCACTGTAAAGTGATGGATCACCTGAAACACGGAGCCGGACAAATTCATCCTGAAAAGCACACCGCGACCAAATGTTCCACCTGTTGTTGTTGTTCCGTAAAAATTTCCATCGCTGGCCTGGACCATTCTTCCTTGCGGCTGAGCGCCATCAGGTCCCTGAAACTCATGGAGTTTTGTGTAGCCTGCACCACCTCTTGTAATGCGATAAACAAGGCCAACGTTTCCCGATCCCCCCGCGGTTGTTGTGCCATACAATTGAGTGTCACTGCCTTCTATAGGCCCTGCCAGCGGACGCGAACCATTGGAGCTTAGGATCTTGTCGATCCTGAAGTTGCTACCGTCTGGTTCCATACTGTATACCGCTCCGCTTCCCTGGGTGGAGGTGCCCAGGAGTCTTGGACGGCTGTTTTGGGCGGCTATCGGGATGGATATGAGTGCCAACAATCCTATGGAAAGAACAGTGGCCCGGGTGTAGAGTCGAATCATGTTTGGCAGGGGTATACCTCGCATTGATGATGAATTCCTGACTAAGGTAATCTTCTCTAATGAGCTAAAAAAAGGACATTGCCCAAAGTGCAGGGGAATTTGGATGGTGAAGGTCTCAGGAAGGCGTCAGTCGATTTCAGGATGTCCCTCGTGGTAGATCCTGCGGTGGCTAATGACGGAAGGCACGTAGGTGAACTCAAATACCAGGCTGTTGGGAGTGGGGTTGCCGTGGCTTGAAAACTGGTAGCCTGCGGAGATGACCCAATGTTCGGAAAGGTGGACACCCAGGCCCAGAACTGATACCCCTAAATTGTGGCTTCCGGAAATATGTTCTACCTGTAAGAGCAGGATTTCCCGGATGAGCTCCTGTTCAAGCCCCAATTGATAACCGACGGGGTCATATGTTGTGAAGAACACCGGGTTTCTGTCTCCGGGCCCAAGGAAGGAATCTGTACCGTGGTTCAGGCCTGTGACCACTTTAGCATGGATCTGAGGTATGGCCGTGACCATATTCAAGTAGGAAAAACTTCCATACTGCATGCCCGGAGCAAAGCCTGCCTGGGTGCCGATACTTACCTTAAACATGGGGCTAAGCACGAAAGCCTTTTGAGCGTTGATGGTAAAGAAAGGGTAGAGTGGAGGTCTGGATGGGTCAGCATTGCTAACAACCCCTAACGCTCCATTCTGACTGGCTATCTCAAGACCAATGACGTTGAGGCCTACTTCTGCATTAAAACCAAGGCCATATGAAAAGGTGCTTGTTAACAGCAGGTGGCCATTGCGTGGCACATTGATTTGTTGTTGAAAGAAGGGCTTACCCTTGATGGTAATATCCGATGATGGAACGTTAAAGAGATTTTGCTGTGCAACCGCCCACATAGCAACGTGCAGCACCAGGAACAATACAGTTCCCGTGCGTCTAATAACTTTCTTATCTGCACAGATAATCAATGTCAGACGTATTCTGATCCCCGATTTACACCTTATCCGCGACATGACGTGGATTTTTTTTCAACGATTCGCAACCGATTGCGCATGATCATGATGGCCATGATGATTCATCAGGCTAACCTTCCGGTGACAAGGACGAAAGCCAGACTTTTACCGATCATGTACAATTCCTTTCAAATCTTTGCAGAACATTCCAGTTTGTTTGTCAAAGGTTTGGACCCACCTTCCCAAAAGGCCGATCATTGAGCTGTGCAATGAGTGGCAGGAAGAGTTGATTTTGAACCATAACCCAAAAACCTATGGAGCATCTCTCCTTGATGGAAGTTCTCACAGCACCCCCCAAAGTCGATCGTGACCTTAGCAGACATGGCATCTTTACGCGCGTCATTGACGGCGTCAAAATCCATGCGGTCACATGCGGCTGGATCAAGTATCGCAACGCACATTTTCATTCGATCCTCGGGCCCTACCTGGTGATCCTGGATCCCACCTGGATGGACTGGATCCCTGTGTTTTCATGGGTGATCGAGCATCCTGAAGGAATCATCGTTGTGGATACCGGCCAATCTACCTACCTGAGTACAGATACACTCAACAAGGGAGGTATGAACGGCTGGCTCAACAAGCAGCTTGCCCGGATGGACATTGACCTCAACACAGACATCAAAGCGCAGCTCGGACGACTCAATATCTGTCCCGACGATGTGCGTTGGGTTGTGCTCACGCACCTTCATGTGGATCATGCCGGCGGGCTTAGGTATTTTCCCAAATCGGAAGTGCTGGTTTCTCACCAGGAGTACGTACGGCCCTACGCATTCGTGGATGGCACCTATCCTTCGTGGTTTAAGCCTCACCTCATCGGTCATTACGACGATATCGGAGGCGTGTTTGAGCAAGGTCATGTTCTCACCCGCGCCGGCGATGTGGTGGTCGTTCCAACACCGGGCCATTCGATGCACCATCAGTCGGTGATCTTTAGAAATACAGAGCTTGACTTCTTTTTCGCAGGAGATGCAAGCTTCAACTTTTCACACGTACAGTCTGGATTTGTTCCAGGCATCAACCTGGACCGCCAGCTCGCCAAACAAACCCTCGACCAGATCAAGGGTTATTGTATTGAGCGCCCAACGGCTTACTTGCCCAGTCATGATCAGGCTGCAGTGAACAGGTTCTTCAGGTAGTATTCAACCAAACAGCGACCTCACCTCAGGCAACCCTTTTGCCCAGCACCAGTCTTTGGCTAAAACCTTGCCATGAGATTGTTTCTTACCCTATTGATTCTATGCGCGTTCCATGTCGCAAAATCCCAGCCAACATGGGATCAGGCGAAACAGGAGCGGGTTGCCAAAGCCGTACAAAACCCTTACACCAAGGCATTGCTGGTTTATCAGGATGGGGTGCCAGTGTATGAGTACGGCACAAAGCATCAGGCGTATCAGGTGTTCTCCATCAGGAAAAGTCTGGTGAGCCTCTTGTTTGGCATTTACGCCGGTGAGGGCAAGATCAATTTGAACGCAACGATGGCTCAACTCGGTATTGACGACAAGCAAGGATTAACCTCCGATGAAAAGCAAGCCAAAGTGATCGATGTGTTGCGCGCCCGTTCAGGTATTTATCATCCCGCGGCCTATGAGACACCCGGGATGATGAAGAACAGACCACCGCGAGGTCAGTATAAACCAGGTGAGCATTGGTTCTACAACAACTGGGACTTCAATGCGCTCACAACCATCTTTGAGAAGCAGACAGGTCAGGGTGTTTTTGACGCGTTCAGGAAAAAGATTGCTGAGCCGCTTAAGATGGAGGACTTTGATATCAAAAGGCAGGAGTACTACCGCGATACCATGTCCGTGCATCCGGCTACGCTTTGGTTCATGTCAGCGTCGGATTTGGCAAGACTAGGGCTGATGCTGCTGAACAACGGCTCCTGGGATGGGAAGCAGGTTATTGATCCGGCCTGGATTAAGGAAAGCACCACCACATTTTCAGATATCGGAATCCTCGGTGGTTACGGCTACTGCTGGTGGACGGCAAGGGATGGAAACCATTTCCCATTTGTCACCTTGCCGCAGGGTACTTACTCTGCACGCGGGACTGGAGAACAAACGCTCCTCATCATTCCCGAAAGGAAGATCGTGATCGTACACCTCACCGAGGTAACAAGCCCGGATCAACCCATGATGAGGGTTGTCGAACTTGGCAGATTGTTGAAGACCGTATTGGAGTAGTGTGCAGCCTCTTACCGGTGTAGGAGATAAGAGGTGAAGCTTCGTCCATCCATCTTGGTGTACTTGAAGTCTTCGTCACCCTTGAATGCTATCCCATCAAGCCTGGCCGGTGATTTGAACTTCGCGTATTTGAAGTTGGCGAGTTCATAGAAGGTAGCACGCTCAAATGAAGTCTCTGCCGGAAATTCTGTGTACTTAAAGTCCGCACCGGATTCAAACCGTACGTTGTTGAAAGAAGGACCTGCCGAGAATTCAGCATACTTGAAGTTAGCTTCCCTGTTGAATGTCGTGCCGGAGAAAACGGCGGCGCCGTTAAACTCCGAGTATTTGAATTCACTGGATTCCTTGAATTTACAATCCCTAAAGATGGCGTCCTTTTCAAAGTGTGCGATGTAGGTATCATTCCTGCGCTCAATGTGATAATATGCTAGCACGTTGCCCAGGAAGGTACAGTTGGTAAACTTTAACGAAACCTCTACCTGGCTTTCGTAGGTGTCGTTGTCAGTGAAGAAGTTGACCGAGGAACGTTCGCGTCTCCGGTTATCAAGGTCTGTCAGGTCAAGATCTCCTTCAACTTCGGCATTCGTGTATTCAACCGTTTTGCCTTCATTGATTTGGCGTATGATGTCACTGGCCTTAACCCTCGTTTGTGCCAAAGTGGAAGTACAGCCGGTAATGAGAATGAGGATGGTGGTTTGGATGCGTTTCATGGAATGAGGTTTGAAGAAGTACTGTTAATACGGGTTATGGTTACCAGGGTTTTGCACTAAGACTCCAAAAGGATGCCCATGGTTGCATGAGGGGTCAAATGCACGTTTGTTTCTATATTTAACAAACATCATTTCTATGAAGCGCCGATCGTTTATTGGCAAAGTTGCTGCCTCCGGGGCGGCGACCGCTGTACTGGGGCAAACAGCCACTGCATCACCCCAGGAACCACGAAAACCTACAACGGTCACCCTGCTGGGAACGGGAACACCGGCTCCGTCGCTGAAACGAGCAGGCTCTGGATACCTTGTGGAGGTTGGTGATGAACGCATCATCATGGATCATGGACCCGATGCACATCACCGCATGCTCCAGACAGGCGTGAAGGCAGTGGATATCAGTCACGCGTTCTTCACTCATCTTCACTACGATCATTGCATGGACTACGCAAGGCTGGTGTTGCAGCGGTGGGACCAGGGTGCAGACCTTATTCCGGATTTATTGGTTTATGGTCCTCCACCGATCACGCGGATGACGGAACAACTTTTCGGTACCGATGGTGTGTACGGGCCAGATATCAGAGCCCGCATTGAGCATCAAAGCAGCATTGATGTGTTCACGGCACGGGGAGGGAAGGCCCCACGGAAGCGGCCGGCTCCACGCGTACAGGAGATCAAACCAGGTGACGTGATCAAGGGAAAAGACTGGTCGCTCAAGGTTGGGAAGGCAACACATGTTCAGCCTTACCTTGAATGTCTTGCATTCAGACTTGATGCACCCGATGGTTCACTTTGCTACACCGGAGATAGTGGTATGTCGGATGAGATCGTTGAACTGGCCCGTGGTTGTGATGTACTCATCCACATGAATCACTACTTCAGTGGCACGGCGCCATCGCCGGCATACCGCGCGGCTTGTGGCAATCACAAAGACAATGCACAAGTGGCACAACGGGCAGGGGTGAAGACACTGGTGCTTACCCATTTGCTGGCACAGATTGATCAACCCCGCTTGCGCGAACAGATCGTCCATGAGATCCAACAGGTGTATTCCGGCAAGGTGGTGTGGGGCGAGGACCTGATGCAATTGACGTTTAAGGGGGCTGTCGTGGCAAACATCGAAAGCGGATACTGAGCGATTGCTGTTATGATTGTTCACCTTGTCGACGGAACGTATGAGCTGTTCCGTCATTTTTACGGTCGCCGAAGTTTTAACAAGGGAAAGGATGAGAAGCTGGGAGCCGTCGTCGGCGTGCTCTACGGTACGCTGAAGATGATTGACGAAGGTGCGACCCATCTTGGCGTGGCGACCGATCACGTGATTGAGTCATTCCGCAATGATCTCTGGGCTGATTATAAAACCAGTGAAGGAATGGAATGGCCGTTGAAGTCACAATTCATTCCTCTCGAGGAGGCTCTGGCAGCGATGGGCATTGTCGTGTGGCCGATGGTGGAGCTGGAGGCTGATGATGCCCTGGCCTCGGCTGCTCACATCGCCGCATCCGACAAGCGTGTACAAAAAATTTGCATTTGGACACCTGACAAAGACCTTGCCCAGTGTGTGCGTGGCGACCGGGTGGTACAAATCGATGGAAGAAAAAAGATCATACGGAGTGAAATCGGGGTGAAGCAAAAGTTTGGTGTGCCCCCGTCGTTGATTCCCGACTACCTGGCCCTCGTTGGTGATGATGCCGATGGCTACCCCGGCATCTCCGGATTTGGCAGCGGCACAGCAGCACGCATGCTCAACGAACATGGCCCTATTGAAAAGTTTCCGAAGTCCCTGCTTGGTGATAAGCGCAAGGAAGCCCTGTTGTTCAAGAAGCTGGCAACCTTACGAACGGATGCTAAACTTTTTAAGAAGGTTGATGAATTGGAGTGGCGAGGTC
>JAEUUD010000036.1:0-2212 GCA_016787625.1 Cyclobacteriaceae bacterium | reverse complement strand
CCTGTTGTTCAAGAAGCTGGCAACCTTACGAACGGATGCTAAACTTTTTAAGAAGGTTGATGAATTGGAGTGGCGAGGCCCTACGGCTTCTTTTGAGAAATTTACGATAGAAGCGAAGGAGCCAAAATTATTCAAGCGCGCCCAGGAGTTGGCCAGGAAGCTGAAGAAATCTTGAGCTATTTCGCTTGACCGCCAAATGCTTCCCAGTTAAAACCGGTTTCCGCCCGGTTATGTCTCAGCGCCGGGATTTGAGTGGTGATGATCAATGTTGTTTTTCCGATTTCCGCGCGATGATGCTGAGGGATTTTTAACTTCTCTGCCTTCACCATCCTGAATTTTGCCTGTGGATGCACCGACAAAACCGTTTCCTTCAGCCTGTTGATGTTGTTCATCCCATACATAAGGACGATATCGGGTTTATGGCTGGCTATCCTGGTGAGGATGCAATGAATCCTTGGCAGGAACAGGTGCTCTTCATACTGTTCACGGCTTTTTAAGTGTTGAACCGACGGCATATCCAGCCAACTGTAGTACCAGGCATGGTTGTGGGGAGCGGGAAGCGGGTAAAGTTTGATGAGGGCTTCTGACTGGGACGCAAAGGTGTACTTCTGGTAGGGGAGCATGTCTGGTTGAGGCTCGCCGCGGTACGCGTGAGAAAATGCAATGAGGTTTTTCCATACACCATTGATCAGGCCCTGATCACCAAACCTGTAGTCGAAGAGATTCTTGTAAGTTGCCGCCTTTGGCCCTGAGATGCGTAATGCGGCGTGCTTGTACAGTTCCCTGATATCGCACAGGGTTGGTTGGGAGACTCCAGGATGGCTGTCGTGGAAATAGTTGAGCTTTTCTGCAACATCCTCTGGCAGATCACCGCCGCCGTCTTCATGGCTCACAAACCAAATCCGGGCATCCCATGAGCCATATCCATAGAAGTGATTCATCCAGCGTTGCAGCCTGTCGGGATCGATGAGCATGCTGAAAGATAGTGGATTCCTAAAACCAAGGACAATAAACTCATCGGTTGTTGTTACCTTGAAAAGAAAACCAAACAATCATGAAACGCAACGCCACAGCCAACTGGAAGGGAACGGGTAAGGAAGGAAAAGGAATTTTGTCCACGGCAAGCAAGGCCCTTGACAACATGCAGTACTCATTTAACTCACGGTTTGCAGAAGGCGTGGGGACCAACCCCGAAGAACTTATCGCCGCAGCACACTCCGGTTGCTTTGCCATGAAGCTGAGCTTTGTTCTCAATGAGGCAGGGTTTACTGCATCGGACATCACTGTCAACTGTGCGGTCAATTTTGAAAATGGTTCCATTATTGGCAGTCATCTCACGCTGAAGGCCTCGGTGCCGGGCATCAGCAAGGACAAGTTTGATGCTTGTGCTGCTGATGCGAAAGCCAATTGTCCGATCAGCAAGTTGTTGAACACGGCCATAACCCTCGATGCAACGCTGGGTTAATAATTCATCTGTACCCACTCGGACTTTTTCAAAAAGCCAGCTTGTTATGAAAACCACGCGGGTTTTTCTTTTTGCTTCCCTGGCTATCATCATCCTGTACTGGGTATGGCGGTTAAGTCGGATCGACACCGTAATCCCATCGGAATTTGATGCCCTGATCCTGCAGATTGTGAAGACGAAGGCAATCATGTTCACCGTCATTTTTGTATTGCTCCGGCTTCAGCAGCAAGGTTTCGATTCATTAGGACTAACAGCGGGTGAGTGGAAGAGACAGGTTGTCCGCGGACTGCTGTTGGGTTTGGGCATGTTTGTGCTGATCAACGTTGGACTCAATTCAATATTTGCATCTGTATTTCCTCGTGACCCTGATGCCGGCCCGGGTGTCATGCACTTTTTCAAAGACCCTGGCAACCTCATCATTTGGCTTCTCGTCGGTATGATCGGAGGAGGACTGGTTGAAGAAGCAGAGCGGATATTTGTGATCACCCGGTTTGAACAATGGATGGGCAGAGGTGGAGTCGTTATCGGCGTGATTCTTAGTTCGGTCTTCTTTGGTATTGGCCACCTGTATCAGGGTACAGGCGCAGCGATTAGTACGGGGATATCAGGGCTGTGCTTCTCCCTGATTTATCTGCACAGTCGCCGGGGTTGGGAACCTGTGATTGCCCATGCTTTCAGTGATGTCCTGGCCATCCTCGCGGCAACGTGGTTGATGCGGTGACAAGGGAAGTACAGTCCCGTTTTGTT
>JAEUUD010000369.1 GCA_016787625.1 Cyclobacteriaceae bacterium | reverse complement strand
AAATGAGCATGGTATCCCTTTGTGGCACAAACCATAGCCAACGAACTTCCGGTACTTCCTCCTGTGTATTCCACAACCGTACCCCCGGGCTTCAATTGCCCTCTTCGTTCCGCTCCTTCAATCATGGATAGTGCCATGCGATCCTTCATGCTTCCGGTGGGATTGGCACCTTCGTACTTGACATAAATGTCCGCACAATTGGGCGGAGTGATTCGCAGAAGCTTGATGAGGGGGGTATTTCCAATGGATGGCATATTCGGGTGAAATCTGGTTGTAATTCCTTAAAACGAAGGAAGGCAGGGGTTGGATTCCAGGCGGGAGTTTGGATATTGATGGGCTTCGGGCTACTTTTGTGGCTTCAAATCGCGGGGTGGAGCAGTTGGTAGCTCGTTGGGCTCATAACCCAAAGGTCGCAAGTTCGAGTCTTGCCCCCGCTACGGAGAAAATGGCAGCCGATTGGCTGCCATTTTGCATTCTGGCCCTACCCCCGTCAGGTCTGGCTAAGTGACTTTTCGTACTTTCGGCTTCCGTTCAAGAAGAATTTATGGTTATCGACCTGCGCAGTGATACCGTCACCAAACCCACCCCTGCCATGCGGGACGCCATGTTCCAGGCTGAAGTGGGGGATGACGTTTTCGGGGAGGATCCCTCGGTCAAGAAACTGGAAGAAAAGTGCGCCCGCCTCCTCGGCATGGACGTGGCCGTCTACTGCCCCTCAGGCACTATGACTAACCAGATTGGAATCAAAGTGCTCACGCAGCCTTATGACGAAGTC
>JAEUUD010000368.1 GCA_016787625.1 Cyclobacteriaceae bacterium | reverse complement strand
AGGGCTTCACGGAACTGGATTTCTCGCATAGTGCTCATTTCTTAGGGCGGTAAAAATAACACGTCAGCCGCGTATTATGCGGATGCACGGGGCGGATTTTGAAGGATTTTTGGATTCCGAGCCTGAAGTAAAACAAAAAACCCCGCCCGGTGTGCGGGCAGGGTTTTTTGTTTAGCTGAGGTCCTGTTACTTCAGCGCATTCCGGAAAGCTTCCGAAGTGTTGAATTTGCTGAATTCGAGGTCGGTGAGCGCCATTTCCTTCAGGGACGCGTCGATACGAACCGCGTTGGTCAGGTTGCTTACCACCTTGTCGGCGTTACCGGAGCGGGCGGCGGCAATGGCAGCGCCGTAGTAGGCAGCAGCCATGTTGGCGTTGTTCTTGATGGCCTCGTTGAAGGAGTTCTCCGCGCTGGCGTAGTCTTTCGTCAGCAACTGGGCCAAACCCTTGTTGAACAGGTTCACATCGGTGGTGAGGGAAGAAGACGTAGAGCGCACAGCGGCGTCATACTTGGCCGTGTAGATTTCTGCAGCGCCTTTCACACCATTCACACCGCGGGCTACATCATTGCTGGCGCCGTTGAGGGCCTTGTTGGCGTAGTTAGCCGCCTTGTAGGGATTCTTGTTCATCAGCGCGACCGTGGCCATGTTGGCGTTGACTTCCGGAGTCTCGCGGATGCGGGCGGCCAGTTCGATCTGTGCAGAGGCTTTCTGAACCAGGTCAGTGGCGTTAGCCGGGTTCTGGATGGCCTGCTGCAGGTAAGCGGCACCCAGGTTGTTG
>JAEUUD010000367.1 GCA_016787625.1 Cyclobacteriaceae bacterium | reverse complement strand
AATAGGAGGGCAAACGGAAAGGTCAAACGCCGGCGAGGCCGGAAAAATAGAGCTGGAATTCAAGGGCGCTGGATTCCTTAAAGTCGTCGGCCGCCAGGTCATCGAAAATGGCCTCGTCGAAGACAAGGTCGCGCTGATCCACGGTCCCGTCCGGGTGAACCACCAACTCGGTTCCCTTGAGGTGAACGGGGTTGACCCGGACCAGGATGATCGAGCCTTCCCATTCCTTTTTGAAATAGCGATGTACGATATTTGAACTCATGGTAGTAATGCGATCCCGTTCATGAAGCTTCCGATGCCCGAATTCTTTTCTACCGCCCGGCTGGGAGTCCAGCGGCTGCGACACGAAGATGCGGAAGAAATCTTTTATACCTATGCCAGCAAGCCGGAGGCCACGAAATATGTGTCCTGGCCCACACACCAAACGCTGGCGGATACGAGGAAGTACCTGGCGTATACGCGGGCGGGTTGGGAAGCCGGCGTCGATTATTCGTACGGTCTCCGCCTGGCCAACCGGCGCCTGATCGGCAGTTGCGGCGTGGTCAATGACCATGGCCAACTCCAATTTGGCTACATCCTCAGTCCCAGTCAGTGGGGCAACGGCTACGCCACTGAAGTGTGCCGCGCGCTAATGGGGATTCTCTCTTCGCTCCCGGGCATCCAATCGGTCGGAACCTTCGTCGATGCAGACAACGTCGCCTCCGCCAGGGTCCTGGTGAAATCGGGTTTGCAGCAGGTGGAAGTGAGGAGGAAATGGTTCCACTTTGTCAATCAGGGAA
>JAEUUD010000366.1 GCA_016787625.1 Cyclobacteriaceae bacterium | reverse complement strand
TATCAATTTAATTGTCATTGTCGAGATTGTCAGAAAGCAACAGGTGCTGCATATGCGCCGATCGCATTTTTTCATCAATCAGAACTCAATATTCAGGGTGAACTTCATTATTTTGAATCATTTGGTGCATCTGGGAAGCCAATTCGACGTGCATTTTGCCCGACATGTGGCTCGCAAATGTTTGGTTTACCAGAAATAGTACCAGATATGATTTCGATTCGTGCAGGAACTTTGGATGATCCGAATTTGTATCAACCGCAAGCAGAAATTTTTGTGAGTCATGCAAATCAGTGGGATATGTTAAATCCAGAGCTTTTGCATTTTGAGAAAATGATGAGGAAGAAAAAGTAGAAAATGGTGCCGGCACACGGATTCGAACTGTGGACCTACTGATTACAAGTCAGTTGCTCTACCAACTGAGCTATGCCGGCAACGTGGCGAGAATTATAGATAATCCGTAGAAAAAAACAAGCGAAAAAATGAGCAAATAATTCGATTTATCCCCACTAAAAATTTTTATATCAAATTTTGATCAATTTTTGCTTGTTTGAAAGTGAGATGTATAGGAAGAGCTGCTAAAACTGCAAAAGTACTTGCCCCGATTCAGAACTATATGAGTGGGATGCCCTAGAAAATATTTATAAATATTAGGAGTGACACTTTATGCCATAACACGAGAAATGTGGTTTTTTTGTGTCAAAAATTAAAACTAAATATATAACAAATATATAAAAAATCATTTTTCCATTGAATTTTTTTTGCTTTGTATGTATTGATATGAA
>JAEUUD010000365.1 GCA_016787625.1 Cyclobacteriaceae bacterium | reverse complement strand
GGCACATCCTTCAACAAGGTATCATCCCGAACTTCAAATGAGGGGTTCTCCGGCGTGAACACAAAAGGTTGCCATCCGAAAGAAGGAAGGTACTTGACGAACTTGAGCCATCGCTGAACACCGCTCCCGCCGGAAGGCGGCCAGTAGTATGATATGATCAATACTTTCTTTTCCGGAAGGCTCATCGGTGCGAAGGTAAGTGGAAGAGTGGAAGTGTGGAAGTGCTGAAGTGTGTAAGTGCTGAAGTGTTGAAGTGATGAAGTGTTGAAGTGTTGAAGTGTTGAAGTGTTGAAGTGTTGAAGTGTGGAAGTGCTGTGTCTCTTGTTCAATTACCTTCTGATGGCAACGCCGTTCTTATTCTCCAAACGTCCCCCACGGTAGGCAATCTTTCCATTGACAACAACCATGTCAATTCCAGCTGATGTTTGATTCGGATTGACGACAGAGGCACGGCCATTCACCGTAGCCGGATCAAACACAACCAGGTCAGCAGCAGCACCGGTTGCAAGTATCCCCCGGTTGTCGAGGGCAGGGCGCAATAATTTCTGAGGAAGGATTGTCATCTTCGCCAGCATCTTTTCCATGGGGATGTTTAGACTTTTTGCGCGGGCAAGGGCCGTGGCAAAGCACCCGGCGCCACGCGGATGTGAATTGGCATGGGCAGCCGATTCTATTCCGCCGTCTGAGCCGATGAGACAAAATTCCTCACGCAGTGCGAGGTCAACGGTCTTGTCAAGAGGCATGGTGCCTTCAGGAACCGCCACGAGCTTTTTTAGCAA
>JAEUUD010000364.1 GCA_016787625.1 Cyclobacteriaceae bacterium | reverse complement strand
GGCCGTTATTACCTGTGTCGTGCCCCCTACATTTATCGTCAGGGTCCCTGACCCGGAGGTCCGCACAAAGTCGATGATCACCACATACGGCACCTGCCGCTTGATCGTATTGGACTGCTTGATTGAGGCTGAGTTCGTAGCGGATACTGCAATATCAACACGTCCCGACGTGCCCCACGACAGGCGCGAGCCTGCATCGGTCAGCGTCCAGCCTGTACTACCGCTGTCGAAACTTCCATTGTCAACCACTTCTACGCCACCTTTGTTGCGGTCCCACACCATGTTGCTCAGCATAGTTTGTTGGGCGGCCCCTCGTACCTCGGGCCGGGCTATCCGCTCCAAGTCCGGCCAGCCCGCGGCCCCCTTTCCCCCTGAAGGGGAACCGCCAGCGCACTTCGGGCTTTCCGCTTCTATCCCTGCCGCAGGCTTTTATTTTTATTTTCACTTCCACAACCCGGTGGACAATCATGCTTCGTTCCACTCAACTCTACCGGCACCCGTCATAGACGCGCGCCAGAAGGCGCCCTCTCGAGCGTCCTTTCTGATGTGAAGTGAAATTCTCTTAGATACCGCCCTGCTTTTTATTTGTTAATTCAAATCTTTGTGCATCGCAGTTATAGGTGAACTCCAAAGTACTTCCGCCTCCATTAGCGTAGTTAAAGTTATTCTTCTTTGAGGTCACCGAGAAGTCAATGATTGCAACCTTAAGTGATGTGGCTTTAACCACTACTGGTCTCATCACTATTAGTTCAATCCTTTTCCCTTTCCGTGTTTTGTCTCGTA
>JAEUUD010000363.1 GCA_016787625.1 Cyclobacteriaceae bacterium | reverse complement strand
AATGAAGTAATGACCATTTTGTCATCATTCATGTAGCATTTGGCATGAAGGTCTTCATTATATTTTAGAATGACGAATCGTAGTCCCTGTAAGAATTTCATCTCGTCAGGATTTAATTCTTGTTTCCCGAAAATCACTGTCGTTATTTTGTCTTTACTGTTTCTATATGTCAACAGTTCTTTAAAGTCTTTCGATAGCTTTAGATAAGGTGAAACTAATATTAGTCTTTCACCGGCATTTTTTATAAGGTCTTCAATTTCTGAAACTGCTTTTCTGGTGTTAATGAATTTTGCCATGTCTGTCTATAGTTATTTTTTTTGTCGTCTTACCGGGTTGCTGCCAACGTTTGTATATCGGAGACGAAGTCTCCGATATATTTTTATTCATCTTCGGTTGAGGGAACGTCAAAGTCAAGTCCTAATGAATCCAGGGGGCTTTTTATGTCTTTGAAGCCTCTGGTCGTCATGTGCGTATAGCGCTCGGCTGTCGTGTCCCATCAATAGTTGAATATAGCGAATGTCTTCCCGAAGTTCCAAGAGGTGTGTGGCAAAACTATGTCGCAGAGTGTGTGCACTGACCCGTTTCGTCAGGCCGGCTTCCTGGGCTGACCGGTGAATAATCTGGTTCACGCTTCGGGAGGAATACCGACCACCCTTGGGCCCTTCGAACAGGAATTCCTTTGGCTGGTACTGATCCAGGTAATAGCGTATGTAGTCAATCGCCTTCTTGGAGGTAATCGTTAGTCGGTCCTTTCGACCTTTTCCGCCGTGAATGAATACTTGTCGTTT
>JAEUUD010000362.1 GCA_016787625.1 Cyclobacteriaceae bacterium | reverse complement strand
CATTCACAACTGCTACCTCGGTGTGCCCGTGGTGCTTGGAAAGAACGGCATCGAGCGTGTCATTGAGCTCGACCTCAATGCTGATGAAAAAGCCCTTCTTGAAACCAGCCGCAGTCACGTGAAGGAAGTGATGGATGTTCTGGAGAAGTTGGGGAAGTAGTTGGTAAGAAGTAATCAGTAGGTCGGTAATCGGGGGTCGGCGACAGGAGGTATTGGGTTTGAGGAGCTAAGAACTAAGAGGTAAGAATTAAAAATTAGAAATGAGAAATTAGAAATTAGAAATGAATTCCAATTTCTAGCTTCAAGATTCTAGCTTCTAGCTTCTGTATTCCAGCTTCTAGCTTCTGTATTCTTCATTCTGTCTCCTGTTTTCTAATTCCTAACCTTTCTCTGCCCTGTAAATAACTTCCCCTTTCGAAATGCCAAACCGTTCTGCTGATGAGAAGGTGGCAGCGAAGTGATCAGGCCTGGCCACGAGGCCGGATGATGCAATCCGCTTAGCGTAGTCCCGGCCATATTTTCTCACGTGATCACTCTGTCCAAACAACTTTTCGCGCTCCCGGGGATTCGTCACGTTTGGGTCTTCAACCGTGTTTTCCGGAACCGGTGAAAAGAAAGGAACCTGCAGGATCGCCCAGCCACCGGGCCGAAGTACACGCCGGATCTCGCGCATGGCCTGAAGGTCATCGTCGACGTGCTCGAGTACATGATTGCAGAGAACAACATCAAAAGAATTATCCTGGAACGGCATGCGGTGGATATCCATCTTCACCCTGGCCAGCGGGGACT
>JAEUUD010000361.1 GCA_016787625.1 Cyclobacteriaceae bacterium | reverse complement strand
ACCGTGGTTTCACAGATGGGCGTTGGGCAATTCTCACCCGTTGACCTTCGGAAATTTCTGGCCGGTAAAAGTGTAAACGTCTCACCGCGGATCGGAAATATTTCTGAGACTTTAAATGGTCAGTGCAGCGCCACGGATATTGAGACCTTGCTGCAGCTAACGTATTTGTACTTTACACAACCGCGTCAGGATAATGAATTATTTAGTTCGTTTGTCACAAAGCAACAAGCGCTTTATCAAAATATGATGGCCGATCCACAGTTCACCTTTCAGGACTCGTTAATATCGCTCTTGTACAAGAAGCATCCATGGGCACCAAAATTACCTAAGCCGGAAAACTTCGCGCAGATCAACCAACAACGGGCACTTGAAATTTATAAAGAACGATTTGGCAACGCCAACGGTTTTACCTTTGTACTCGTGGGTGCTTTTGATCTGAATACCCTAAAGCCCTTGATCGCTCAATACCTGGGTAGTCTGCCGTCAAATCCTAGCACATCCAATTTCAAAGACGTAGGATTGCGCCCGATAAAAGGTCCGGTGAAGAAAGAGGTTAATAAAGGAACCGAACCGAAAAGTTTTATCCGCATGTTCTGGATGGGTGAAGCACCTTACTCCGATGCAGAACAACTGAAACTGCAAGCGCTCACAGAACTCCTCAACATAAAAATTATTGAAACGCTGCGCGAGGATATGGGAGGTATTTATGGTGGCGGCATGTTTGGAAGCCTGAATAAATATCCCTACAGTAATTTCAACATCGGGTTATCCTTACCATGCGGGCCGGAG
>JAEUUD010000360.1 GCA_016787625.1 Cyclobacteriaceae bacterium | reverse complement strand
GTTGGCTTTTTCAAACAAGGCGTAGCCGTTGTTTTTATCAATATCGAGGGCCTGGTCGAATTTTTTCAGGGCTTGCTGATATTGGCCGGCGTCGTGCAGGCGGATACCTTCCACGATCAGCGAGTCGGCTGCCGGTTTGGTTTGTGCGAAGTTGTTTGCCGTGAAAATGAGGGTGGCAAACAGGGCGAGCAGTAAGTTGCG
Source organism: Cyclobacteriaceae bacterium (assembly GCA_016787625.1). Classification (GTDB taxonomy): domain Bacteria; phylum Bacteroidota; class Bacteroidia; order Cytophagales; family Cyclobacteriaceae; genus ELB16-189. Next base: position 591 of record JAEUUD010000360.1, on the reverse strand, counting down.
CAGCATGGGAACAGGAAGTTATGAAGGTGAAAAAAGGAAGGTTTCCAGAAAGCCTCAGGCGGATTTCTGAAGGAACTTGCCCCAGTTTTCCATTTCGTCTTCCGTCCAGAGTTCGGGAAAGAAGACGACGCGCTGGAACCGGGGGGGCAGGTATTTTTGCCAGTTGGTGCCGCCGGTGGCTTCGATTTCCTTGGGTTTGGCGTCGAGGTAGCGCACGGCCGAGCGGTAGTGGGAGAGGGCCCAGCGCACGTTGACGTTGATGTCGTATTCGCGGAGCAATTCGCGCAATTCGGCGTCGTTTTGGGCTTCGGGGGGCAGTTTCAGGTAGAGTTGGCGCAGGTTGCAGCTTTGGAAGTTCTGGGAGAAGCGCACCAGTTCTTCGGCGTATTTGGCTTCGAATTGCCGCAGGGTGAGGGTTTTTTTACCCGAGGCCAGTTCGGTGGCGCCCGATTTCCAGTACAGCACAGCATTCAGCAGGCGTACGTCGTCGACGTCGGCGGTGAGTTCGCGTTTGGAAGTGTGTACCAGTTGGCGCAGGTCGGTGCTGGCGATTTCGATCATGCGATATTGCACGCTCTGGAAACCGCTGGC
>JAEUUD010000035.1 GCA_016787625.1 Cyclobacteriaceae bacterium | reverse complement strand
CAATTACCAAAGGAGCATCTTGAACGGCTACATCGAGGTGCACAATGAACTCAGCAACCTGGATAAACTATCCGGGATACTCGCTCTCGGCGCAGAGGAAGTTGACTTACTATCTCAGTCTATTGAAACTTCACAGGAGTTGTTCCTCACGGGTCGTGCAACTTACCTGGAAGTCTTATTGGCTCAACAAAAAGCTCTTGATGCCCGTATCGAGTTTACGGAAGTACAGGAGCGGCAATGGCTTGCTGCCATACAACTATATCGCGCCCTTGGTGGTGGTTGGTGATGTTGATTGCGCCATCGCTTCTGATCGGTGATAATACTTGTCAGCTTCTGAATGCTTCGTCCTGATGGAATCCGGTTTCTGAGGAAACAGCAGTTGATTGATCATGCTGCGCCCGTTCACGACGGTGGCCAGCGAAAAGGAGTTTTTGTCGTAGCGGCGTACAAGCTGAACCATGGAGTCGGGGAGACAACCAGCTTTTTTCAGGTTGCGGATGTTCAGCGGCAGTTTTTCAGAATCCGCATTCAAACTGAACTGCGCCGTTTCGACATACTTGTACTTGACATGAGGGATGCGCTCTATATATATGTGTAGTCCGGACCGGTCGAGCACTTTGTAGTAACCAAAAAATTTGAAGATGCCTTTGGTTCCGAAGTGATGGTACTTGTATCCGGCTAACCGGTAACCGTAGAATTCGCCAAACCTCCAACGATGCTCGGTGCTGCCATCTTGTGCAAGAATATCACCGCCATGAAGCTCCTTGATCCCGACGGTTTCAAGGGTCAAAAAGTCATTTTCGAAATCCGCCTTCGTGAGGTAAATTCCCTGACGTTTGTCGGAGGGAAGAGGCTGTCCGATGGCAAGGAGCGCGGAGAGAAAGGCGAATAACAGCAATGCAGTCTTTTTCATAGGTGCCAAAATTGACCGCGTGCACTGAAGTCAAACTTAAAAGGATATTAAAATGGCCTTAAACCGTTGCTTGGTAGCCCCAATCGGTCCGGAAATTGTAACGATCCACGTCCAGACACTGTAGCTTTGCAACATACCCATGAAAATCCTTGTCGTAGAAGATGAACAGAAGGTGGCCGCTTTTATAAAAAGTGGCCTGGAGGAACATCAGTTTGATGTGACGGTCGCCTACGACGGCTTTCTGGGGCAAAAGCTTGCGCTCACGCAAAACTTCAATATCGTTCTTGTGGACGTCGTGATCCCCTCCATCAACGGTATAGAGCTATGCAAGAACATCAAGGCGGCGAAGCCAGCCCTTCCGGTGCTCATGCTCACAGCGCTTGGCACCACTTCAGACAAGGTAACTGGGTTTGATGCCGGCGCTGACGACTATCTGGTCAAACCGTTTGAGTTTGAAGAGCTTGTGGCAAGGATCCGGGCACTCACCAAACGAATGGAATATGACTATCAGCAGACCAGTGAGATGATCCAGGTGGCTGACCTTTCCCTTCACCTGGCCAAGAAGACGGCTTACCGGGGAGGAAAGTCCATTGCCCTCACCGCCAAGGAATTTGATCTGCTCGAATATTTTATCCGGCATCCGGGCAGGGTCATTTCAAAGGCCGAACTCTCTGAAAAAGTGTGGGGCATCAACTTTGATACAGGGACCAACGTCGTAGAAGTGTACATCAACATCCTTCGGAAAAAAATCGACAAGGAATTCAACCAGAAACTGCTCCACACAAGGATTGGTCTGGGATATCTCATCGGGGCTGAACTATGAATATCCGCAACAAACTCATCCTCCTCTTTGTCACCATCGTGGCCTTCATCCTGATGACCTCTTCGGTGGCTATTTATTTCTTTTCGGCCGACAACCGGCAGGAAGAGTTTTACAAGAGACTGGAGAACAAGGCGAAAATTACCGCAAGGCTGTTGCTTGAGGTGGATGAAATAACAACGGATGTCCTGAAAAAAATTGAGAAAGACAACCCGATGAATCTTCCGGATGAGGAGCTCAAGATTTATGATTACCGGAATGACATTCTTTTCAGTTCCGATAAGGAAGATTTTATCAGGATTGACACCTTGATGCTTGACCGCGTACGTCTTGAAAACGAAGTAAGATTCACGCATGGACAGTATGAGTGCCTTGGATTTCTCTTCACGGATACCTACGGGCACTTCGTCGTGATTGTAGGCGCTGTAGACATATTTGGCTTGCAAAAGCTGGCGAACCTGAGAACCATTCTCCTCATTGTGTTTGGCGTGGCGATTGTCATCATTTTGCTTGCTGGATACCTGTATGTTGGCAAAGCCCTTCATCCCATTGCCAAAGTGATCAGCGAAGTTGACGAGATATCAGCCACCAACTTGCATCGTCGTGTGGATGTAGGCAATGGAAAAGATGAACTCTCCAAGCTGGCCAGCACTTTTAACAACATGCTGTCGCGGATTGATCATGCGTTTGCCGCGCAAAAGACATTTATTGCCAACGCCTCACATGAAATTCGCAATCCTCTCACGGCCATCCTCGGGCAAATTGAAGTGAGTTTGCTCAACCCCCGCTCTCAACAGGAGTATCGGGAGGTATTGGAGTCACTCCGTGAAGATATTACGAACCTGAAGACCGTATCGAACCGGCTGCTGTTGCTGGCGCAGGCAAGTATGGAGAATGTGGAGAAGAACTTTGCCCCACTGCGCCTGGATCAATTGCTTTGGGATTCCCGCACGGAGTTGTTACGCATGCATCCTTCCTACACCATTTCCATCAACCTTGATCCATCAATTGATGACGATTCCAATCTGAGGGTGTTTGGCGACGAGCAATTACTGAAAGGCGCCATCATCAACATCCTGGATAATGGATGCAAATACTCCGCTGACCAGCATGTGAAGGTGCGCCTGAAGGCGGGCGGCGGCAAAACCATGCTGGAGTTTGTTGACAACGGTATTGGCATTGCAAAAGAAGAAATTCCCAACCTCTTTGAGCCATTCTATCGAGGCACCAACGCAGGAAGTTTCAGAGGAAATGGTATTGGACTTTCACTGGCTCACCGGATCATCAAGAGCCACCTTGGCGAAATCATCATCGACTCAGAATTGAGCAAGGGTACACGGATTACCGTGCATCTCCCGATCCTAAATCCAATTTTAAGCCGGATTTAATTCCACCTTAATTCAGCCTTTAGACCACGCTCGTTCTTTGGGGTATGCTAACTCCAATGATATGAGCCAGTTAAAATTCAGGGTTGTTACCGGAACACTGTCCATGGTGATCGTTGCGATGCTGGGTTGGACCATGCAGGAGCGATCGTTGCGAAGCGCGGTGAAGAAAGATCTTGATAAAGAGCGGCTGAGGACAGAGAGCCTTACCGCGGAAAACCTGGGTGTCGAAAAGGAGCGTGACCGGGCCCGCAAACAGGCGGAGCACCTCAATGCACAGTATGTGAGGTTGACAGGTGAACTGCAATCTGCAACGGAAAAAATGGAAACCGACGCGGGAAGGTTGAGACAGCTCAGGTCGGAAGTTTCCGCAAGAAGCAAGGAATACAACAGTCTTCAGAGCAGCCACGAGCAATTGCAGCATCAGTATGATGCGATAGCATCTGAACGCAGCAGGCTTGAGCGGATGGATGAACAGCTCCATGCAGAGATTTTCTCTCTTCGTACAGACAACACCAATCTTCGCCAGGAACTTGATGCCTCTAAACGCTACCGTTACGACAGCCCCATGATAAGGGCAACACGCGGGGCCAACAACAAACTCGTTGTGAAGGCCAGCCGCGCAAAGAAACTATTATCCACCATCTCCCTCACCAATCAGGTAGATGACCTGAAAATTGTCGTCGTTGATCCGGGGGGTACCACGATGACCGAACGTGAGGGCTTGGCATCATCCAGGGTTCTAAGCAAGGGCAAGGATGTGCAGGTGGTGGAAATAGCATTTATCCCTAAGAGGAAACTTCAACCGGGTCTTTATCAGATTGAAGTGGTGAGTGGCGAAGTGCACATTGCAAGCTTGCAGGTGCCTTTGCAGTAACAGGACTCACGGGATCAGCCTGACCCGGGGCTGATCTTCTTAAGGAACCCTGTGTGCACAGATTTTCCGATAGACCGATCAATTTCTTCTCATGCTCCAAAAAAGTTACCTGATCATTTTACTTTTCGTTTTCGTCTCCTTCAAGGGGAATGCTCTCCAGGCCGACACCGTCGCTTTGACGATCAAGCAGGCGGATAGCATCTTTCTTCATCAGAACTTGCAATTGCTGGCCGGACTCTATGAGATAAATGCCAGGGATGCTTACGTCATTCAGGCAAAGGCTTATCCGAATCCTGTATTCACAGCAACACTCAATGCGATTGATCCCCAAAACGACAAAATTTTCCATATCGGACCTACCGGGCAAAAGGAATTTGAAATTGAACAATTGCTCATCCTTGGCGGCAAAAGGAAAAGTGGCATCGCCATCGCCAGGCAACAACAAGAGATTGCGAAGGCTGAACTGGCCGATGTTTTGAGAAACCTGAAACTGCAGTTGCATGCCAGCCTGTATTTGCTGAACAAGCACCGCATCATTCTTTCAAGCTATGACAACCAGCTCGCAGTTCTCGAAGTTCTTATACACTCATACCAGGAGCAGGCGGACAAAGGCAATCTGCCCATCAAGGATGTCATCCGCCTCAAATCTGTTCATCTGCGAATCGCCAACAACAGGATGCAGGTGATCGCCGACTACCTCGGGGAAGTGAAGCGGATCCAGACCCTTTTGCAAATCACAAGTATTCCAATCCCCGTCATTGAGGACCAGACCTTCCGGGTTTTTGAAGAGATTCCGGTGTTCGATTCCCTTCTCGACTCTGCCATGACCAATAGACCTGATTACAAAATGGCCAACCTGCAACAGGACGTCGCCGCAAAATATCTTCGCTTGCAAAAACAACTCGCTATCCCTGACATGGTGCTTTACTCCGGTTACGATCAGCAGGGTGGTGCCTTCAGGAATCAGATCCAGGTAGGGGTTGCCATACCCTTGCCATTGTGGAACAGGAACAAGGGCAATATCAGGGCCGCCCAGTTTGAACAGTTGAAATCTGAATTGATCGTCGATGAAAAACAGCATGCTGTACATGCTGAAGTACTTCATGCGTGGGCGGAGATGCGTGGCGCCATTCGGGAATACACAAAAGCAAGCGGCATGTACAGCCGCGATTTTTCTGATGTCTTCAACGGTGTCAACGAGAACTTCCGCCGTCGAAATATTTCCATTCTCGAGTTTGTCGACTTCTTCGAGGCTTACAATGAATCCCTGGCCGACTTCCAGCGCATCCGGACACAACTGGCATTGTCGGCAGAACAAGTCAATCACGTAACCGCGTCATCCATATACTGACCATGAAAACACCAGCCATATTTTTTATCCTGCTTGGCCTCCATGCATGTGCTGACCGGCCACCGGCGGCAAAACCACCTTTTGTGCTCACTGACGAAATGTACAACCGCTGTGAGTTTGCTGTAGCAGCTCTAAAGGACGTTAGGAATGAACTAAGGCTTTTCGGCAAGGTAGCCGCAGACAACAGCAAGCTGGCCCAGGTGTACCCAATCGCGGGAGGAAATGTTATTCGCATCAATGTCGAATTGGGCGACTATGTGAAGCAGGGCCAGGTGCTCGCGACGGTGCAAAGCAGTGAGGTGGCGGATTTTCAGCGGCAACGACTCGATGCGCAGGCGGATGTTGCGTTGTCGGAGAAGAACCTGCAGGTGGCAAAGGAGTTGTACGCCGGCAAATTGACTTCAGAAAGGGATGTCATCGCCGTCGAGAAGGAACTGCAGAAGGCCAACGCAGAGCTCAAGCGCATCAATGAGGTGTATAGCATCTACAAACTTGGCGATGAGTCCACCTATAACATCATTGCGCCCATCAGTGGATTTATCGTGCTGAAAGACATCAACCAGAACGAGCAGCTGCGGAGTGACAAATCGGACGTGGTGTTTTCCATCGCTCAGATTGATGAAGTATGGGTACTCGCCAATGTGAATGAATCGAATATTTCGCGGGTGGCTGTAGGCTATGAAGCCAGCGTTCAAACCATTGGGTATCCTGACAAGATTTTTCACGGAAAAATAGACCGCATTTTCAACGCCATTGATCCTGCCACCAAGGCAATGAAGGTATTGATCAGGATCCCTAACCCCGGATTGCTGCTAAAACCGGAGATGAATGCCACGGTCACCATCCGGTATTCCGAAAACAAATCACTCATCGCCGTGCCGTCCTCGTCCATCATTTTTGACAAGAGCAGAAACTGGGTGATGATCTTCCGGTCGCGTAGCGATATCGAGACACGCCTCGTGGAAGTCTATCACGACCTGGAAGATGTAACGTTCATTTCTGTTGGCCTCAGGGAAGGTGAGAAGGTGATCTCACGAAACGGATTGCTTGTGTACGACGCCCTCAATGACTGATCATGAGCAAGCTGATTAAGAGTATCATCGGGTTTTCTCTCAGAAATAAGGCATTTACTTTTTTCTGGGTCTTCCTGCTGGCCTTTGCCGGCTGGTATAGTTACAGGAATATCCCTCTTGAAGCATTTCCGGATGTGACCAACACACAAGTCATAATCGTGACAGAATGGAAGGGACGGAGCGCCGAAGAGGTCGAGCGGTTTGTGACGACACCCATTGAGATCGCCATGAACCCCGTGCAAAAGAAGATCAATGTCCGCAGTATTACCATGTTCGGGCTCTCTGTGATCAAGATTATTTTTGATGACGATGCAGAAGATTTTTTTGCACGTCAGCAAGTCAACAATCAACTGCGCAATGTGGCATTGCCTGAGAATGTTGTTCCCGAAGTACAGCCTCCCTATGGACCCACCGGAGAGATATATCGGTATGTGCTGGTGAGCGAAGGGAGAAATACACGCGAACTCCTTACCATTCAGAATTGGGTCATCGACCGTCAGATCAGGGCGATTCCCGGCATCGCGGATGTTGTCGCCTTTGGCGGGCAGGAGAAGATCTACGAAATCTCTGTCGATCCGGTAAAGCTGCAGAAGCATGACCTTACGCCGTTGCAAGTATATGAAGCGGTAAGCAAAGCCAACCTCAATGTTGGAGGTGACGTGATTGAAAAGAACGGACAAGCGTATGTGGTACGTGGCCTGGGACTGCTTAACTCCATCGCTGACATTGAAAATACGATCGTTGACAACTTCAACGGCAACCCGATCCTTGTTCGCAACATTGCCGTTGTGCATGAAGCGGGTATTCCACGGGTAGGGCAGGTAGGACTCAATCTCTCTGATGACGTGGTGGAAGGAATTGTCGTTATGCGAAAGGGGGAAAATCCACGCGAAGTACTCATACGGTTGAAGGAGAAGGTCAATGAACTCAACGAGACCGTGCTGCCGAGTGGCGTCAAGATGGAAGTGTTTTATGATCGTGATACGCTCATCGACTATTGTACAAAAACAGTAACTCACAATTTGGTCGAGGGCATCCTGCTCGTTACGGCCATTGTACTCATCTTCATGGCAGATTGGCGGACGACAGCTATTGTTTCATTGATCATTCCGTTATCACTGCTTTTTGCCTTTGTGTGCCTCAAGCTGAAGGGGATGAGCGTCAACCTGCTTTCACTCGGTGCCGTGGATTTCGGTATCATCATTGACGGTGCGGTCGTGATGGTGGAAGGCCTGTTCGTTGCCCTCGATGGAAAGGCACATGAGTCCAGCATGGAAAAATTCAACAACCTTTTGAAGCTGGGGTTGATTCGTAAGACAGGTTCTGACCTGGGAAAGGCTGTGTTCTTTTCAAAACTCATCATCATTTCTGCCCTGCTCCCCATTTTCGCCTTTCAGAAAGTGGAAGGAAAAATGTTCTCGCCACTCGCCTACACGCTGGGATTTGCCCTGCTCGGCGCACTTATCCTTACCCTAACGCTTGTCCCTGTTTTAGTTTCAGTGTTGCTAAGAAAGAATGTGCATGAGAAGAATAATATGGTAGTGAACTTTTTCAACAAGACGATCGGAAGAGCTTTTGCATTCACTTTCAGAAACAAGAGAGCAAGTTTTGCAACAGCCGTGATCATCTTGCTTGTATCTATCCTTTCCGTCAAGTGGATGGGAACAGAATTTCTCCCGCAACTCAACGAGGGTGCGTTATGGGTCGAAGCGAAGTTACCCATGAGCTCGTCCCTGCCGGAGACCGTCAAAATGGTTTCGACACTCAGGTCAGAGCTCAACTCCTTTCCGGAAGTGAACGGTGTTTTGTCGCAAACGGGAAGGTCCAATGACGGTACCGATCCGAGCGGTTTTTATTACGTGCAAATGCAGGTCAATTTGAAACCCAAGGAAACATGGGAGCGCAAGCTGACAACGGATCAGCTGGTGGAGGAGATGGATGGAAAGTTGAGGAAATACCAGGGCATCGTGTACAACTATTCGCAACCCATCATTGATAACGTCGCCGAGTCAGTGGCTGGGATCAATGCATCCAATGCGGTAAAGATTTTCGGCAACGACCTGAACGTTCTCAACGACCTCGCGGATCAGGTGGCTTTGCAGATTATGGATGTGCCCGGTATCAAGGATGTTGGCGTTCTTCGAAATATCGGACAACCTGAAATCAGCGTTTCTCTCGACGAGGAAAAGATGGCAATCTATGGCGTTCTTAAATCGGACGCACAAAGCATCATCGAGATGGCGATCGGCGGAAAGACAGCGACGGTCAAGTATGAAGGTGACCGGAAGTTTGATATCCGTATCCGCTATCAACCTGACTATCGGAAAGATGAGAAAGACATCATGCTGCTCATGGTGCCAACCCTACGAGGTGAAAAAATTCCACTTAAGGAGATTGCCACTGTGCGCATTTCCACCGGCCCGGCATTTATCTATCGGGACAACACAAAACGATTCATTGGCGTGAAGTTCTCTGTTCGTGAGCGCGATCTTGGAAGCACCATTGCTGAAGCGCAACAGCGCGTGAAAAATGCCATTGAGATGCCGAAGGGATATACCATCGGCTGGACCGGTGAATTTGAAAACCAGGTACGCGCCACCAAACGACTGGCTGAAGTAATACCAATCAGTCTTGTGCTGATATTTATCTTGCTGTTTGTCATGTTTGGCAATGTGAAGGATGCCGGCATTGTGCTGATCAATGTGCCGTTTGCACTGATAGGAGGGATCGTTGCCCTGCATGTCACGGGCATCAACTTTGGAATTTCTGCCGGTGTGGGTCTGATCGCACTCTTCGGGATTTGTATTCAAAACGGGGTGATCCTCATCTCACAATTTTATAAGAACCTCACTACCCAGCGTCTCCCGGAAGCCATCGCTGCTGCGGTCAGAACGCGCACCCGACCCGTGATCATGACCGCATTGATGGCGGCCATAGGCCTCCTCCCGGCTGCGATTTCGACAGGCATCGGCTCAGAATCCCAGAAACCCCTTGCTGTGGTCATTATTGGAGGACTGGTGACCGCCACGTTGTTCACCTTGCTCGTGTTTCCTATCTTTTTCTACTGGTCTGTGAGAAAGAGCGTTTCGGAAGGATAAGTTGGTTGTTGAAAAAGAGAGCATTTTTTCCTTTGGAATAAGCAACCGGCCATTTTTTTGACTGTCTTTGGTCATGGCTTCACCTTGATACCGCGAATCTGAAGCCTTACATTCACTGTCAAATTCTACCAGCTATGCACCACTACCTCAAGGTTGCACTCCGTGTCACTCATCGCAACGGTGTCTTCTCTCTGATCAACTTCTCCGGCCTTGTGCTTGGGATGACCGGGGCACTTCTACTGGCACTTTGGATTCGGTTTGAATTGAGTTTCGAGCAGTTCCATGAAAAGAAAGATGATCTCTACGTTGCATGGAGTCGATGGGACACGAATGGGCAGATCGACTGTGACCAAACTACGCCTCGCATTCTTGCGCCAACACTTGCAGCGGAATTTTCAGCAGTAAATAAGGCGGTCAGCTATGCCGCTTGGGGAGAGTCGCAACTTTTTCAGGTAGGTCAGACAAGCATTCAGAAAAGCACTGGGGTTTATACTGATCCGGCGTTTCTTACCATGTTCACATTGCCGCTACGGGCTGGCGATCCAGAGACAGCATTGGGCAGTCCAAATGGCCTGGTCATCACCAAAGATTTTGCCGTTGACCTGTTTGGCGACAAACCGGCACTCGGAGAATCAGTGACCATTAGTCAATCAGGTCAGAAATTTGAATTTGTTGTCACCGGTGTGATGGAGAACCTTCCGCCAAACACTGAATTTAAGTTTGACTATCTCCTTTCATTTCTTTTTCTCGAAAGCCTCGGAAGCAAGGACACCTTCTGGGGAAACAATTCTGTGACCACCCTGGTTGAATTGAAAAATGACACTGACCCTCATGCTTTCAACAAAGAAATACGGGATATCGAAAAGAAGCATTACAAGGATGGACAGAACATTGAGATCTTCCTTCATCCCATCACGGACATGCGACTCCATGCAAGGTTTGAGAATGGACTTCCGGCAGGTGGTCGCATCGAGACAGTTCGACTGCTGGGCATTCTGGCTGCTGGACTTGTTGTTATTGCAGCCATCAATTTTATCAACCTAAGCACCGCTCGAGCTCAACGACGCGCCAAGGAAGTGGCTGTGAAGAAGGTGACCGGAGCTACACGGAGAGTACTCATCCAGCAGTTTTTGACGGAGTCAATGTTGATGACCATTGCGGCAGGTGCTGTCTCCGTCACTTTGTCGTGGTGGCTCCTTCCTCTTTTTAATGCACTCGTGAACCAACCCGTGCCTATAGCGCTTGATGAACCAGGACTCTGGCTGATGATTGGAACATTTGTCGTGCTTACAGGTATTCTTGCTGGATGCTATCCTGCACTCTATCTCTCATCGTTCATGCCCGTAAGCATTTTGAAAGGTGTGAAGGTAAACGAGAGAAAAGTCACTCTTCGGAATGCATTGGTTGTCGGCCAGTTTGGCTTTGCTGTGCTGCTCATTGTTTCGTCCGTGGTGGTCCGGCAGCAATTGATCTTCGTGCAGCATCGTGATGCGGGGTATAACATGAGCAGCCTGATGTACCTACCCTTGAGCGGCCAACTCAGGAAGAATTTTATTCCCTTCCGTGATGAGTTGATGACCTCTGGAATTGCCTTATCAATAACGAAAGCCAGTGCACCACTAACCGAACAATGGAGTGGAACGACGGACATGGAATGGTCGGGGAGGAATCCTGAGGAGGGCACCAATATTGAGCGGATTTATATCGATCAACATATTTCGGCTACAGCAGGATTAACCATCATTCAGGGAAGAGACATGGATCTTGAAAAATATCCATCTGACTCCACGGCCGTACTCATCAACGAGACCGCGTTGAAATTAATGAATTTCACTAACCCCATCGGCGAGGTGATCAAGGATGGCAGGAATTCGTGGACGGTAATAGGTGTCGTCAAGGACTTTGTATTCACTTCACCGTACCAGGCCGTGGAACCCATTGCGTTGTTTGGCAACAAGAGAAAGTGGGCATCCAATGTAGTTTACATCAAACTCAACCCGGCAGTGCCTGTTGCAGAGAGTGTCGCCACGCTGTCGGCACTTACAACGAAGTATAATCCAGAGTATCCATCAGAGTATCATTTTGCTGATGCAGACTATGGGACCAAGTTCAATGACCTGAAGGCAACCTTGCGGACCAATGCCGTATTCACTGGTATCACGATATTCGTAGCCTGTCTCGGCCTTTTCGGTCTCGCAATATTTATGGCAGAATCGCGAAAGAAAGAGATTGGCATTCGTAAGGTCATGGGAGGAAGTATCATGAGCATCACAAAGCTTCTTGGATACTCATCCCTTAAACCTGTGCTGCTTGCAATAGGGATCTTTACCCCGATGTCATGGTTTCTGATGAGCCGATGGCTGGATTCATTCGCCTACCGTACACCGCTTGAATTCTGGCTGTTTGTCGGAGCAGCTGGTGTGACGCTATTCATTGCTATCCTGACGACAGGATTGGAGACGGTCCGAGCCGCATTGTCAAATCCCGTTGAAAGTCTAAGAAATGAGTGATCATCACTTGCTTCCTTACCCAAACCGGGTGAATGATACCAAAACAATATATTTCAGGCAATCAAACAATCACCATGCTTACCAACTGGCTTAGACTATCCTATCGTCGCTTTGTGCGACACACAGTCAACTCGGTTATCAATCTGTTTGGATTGAGCCTGGGACTAACGGTCTTTCTGCTCATCTTCATTTATGTAAGGCATGAGTTCAGCTACGACAACTTCCATAGTGATAGCGACCGCATTTTCAGGTTGTTGAAAGATGCACCTGCTGCTGAGGGCAACTACATGGGCAACAGCAAACAAGCGGTATTGCCTGCCCCACTATATGATGTGATCAAAAAAGATATCACCGGCGTAGAAGCCGTGTCCCGCATGGCCCGGTGGGGTTCCCTCACCGTCGAAACAGAAGGCAAAACATTCAATGAGGATAATTTCAATGGCGCTGATCCTGACTTGTTCAACATCCTCACTTTTGATTTCATTCAAGGTTCGAATAAGGCATTTGATGAACCTCATACGGCCGTCATATCAGAAACAGTGGCCATCAAAATATTTGGAACAACCGATGTGGTAGGCAAGGTGATGGACTTAACTGGTTTTTACGCTTACGGGCGTTATACGGTCTCCGGTGTGTTCAGGAATTTTCCAGAGAACTCCATTCACCGGTACGGCATCATCATCCGCTTTGTTGACCTGGTGAAAGTTGTTCAGCCAACAGATCTCGACAACTGGGGCAACCATAACTACAATTTTTGGCTGAAGACTTCTCCCGGTGTGAAGCCTGAAACGGTGGAAGATCAAATCAAGGAGTTCTATGTCAACAAGTATAAGGACACCCCTGAAGAGCACGCCACCAGGGCAAGTTTTCCATTGGAACCACTCAAGGATGTTTACCTCCGGGCCAAGGCGGATGTTAATTTTTCAAATACCCCTTGGAATGATATCAATCGGCTTTACATGCTGACAACCATTGCCGTGTTTGTTCTTGTCATCGCCGGCATCAACTATGTCAACCTGACAACGGCACGCGCTGTGTCGCGGGCCAGGGAAGTAGGGATACGGAAAGTTTCCGGCGCCCACCAAAACAACCTCATCGGTCAGTTTATGGCTGATACCATGATCATCTCCGTTTTGTCCTCCGCGTTTGCGCTCGCATCCGTTTGGATGATCATGCCTTGGTTCAGATCGTTTCTTGGTAAGGAAATACCATTGGATCTAACGCATGATGTTACGTGGTGGCTTGTCCTCGCAGGAATTACGGTTGGTGTTGGACTATTGGCTGGTGCATATCCCGCGCTGGTACTGTCTTCATTCAAGCCTGCTCGGGTATTGAAAGGTTCTTTTGCCAGGTCTTCCGAAGGTGCATCGTTGAGGGGTGGATTAACGGTTTTTCAATTTACCATCTCCGGCGCCCTGATCATGGGCGTCATCATCATCGGCCAGCAACTTAGGTTCATCGAAAAGAACAACCCGGGCTTTGAACGGGATCAGATCATCACTGTTTCACTATCGGATGAAGGCGTACGTGCCAAGCACGAGGTGTTTATGGAAGAGTTGAAGAAACACCCATCGGTCCTTAATGTCACTTTCGCCAGCTACCTTCCCCATCAGGTCAATACCCAGCAAAGCAGAAACTGGAAAGGTGTGGATGGCTCATATGAGGTCGCATTCTATACCACGCATGTTGACTATAACTATGTAGACCTTTTTGGCATTCAAATCATTGAGGGCAGAAACTTCTCTCGTGATTTTCCAAGTGACAAAAACGCATTCATCATCAATGAAACAGCAGCTAAAGCCTACGGATGGGACCACCCTGTGGGTATGCAGTTTACGGGCGAGCGTGGAAGCGGTGAGGCGGGTGACACCGTCACGATCATCGGCGTCATGAAAGACTTTCATTTTGTCAATTACAGGCTGCCTATCAAACCCCTTCGGTTTGGACTGTACGGTCGCTGGAGCACGCAATTGGCGATTAAGGTTAAACCGGATGACATCCCATCGGTGTTGGAGCATGTCGAAGCCAACTACAAGAAGCTCGCAACGACGAAACTGCCTTATACCTACAATTTTTTTGATGAACAGTTCGGAAGGGCTTACCGCTCGGATCGACAGCTTGGTGTATTGACGTCGATTTTCTCCGTTGTGGCGGTCCTCATTGCTTGCCTTGGACTGTATGGCCTGTCGCTGGATGCTGTTACGCTGCGCTTAAAAGAGGTTGGCATTCGAAAAGTGTTTGGCGCCAGCCTCATCCAAATCACCCGACTGCTGTCAAGCCGGTTTATCATTTTGATTTTCGTGGCATTCATTTTGGCCATGCCTGTTGCCTATTACATCATGGATCAGTGGCTGACCGGATTTGCGTATCACATCGAAATTCCACTTTGGGTATTCCCGCTGACGGTGTTGATCATGCTCGCCATTGCTATCATGACGGTAGGTATGCATACCTGGCGAGCGGCCAGGACCAATCCTGCTGTTACCTTAAGAAATGAATAGGAGATAAGTAAGCGCCTTACTTCACACCTTTTTCAGGATCCCAGGATCCCTGGGCTTTTCTGACAGTTACAATTTGTCCGGTGTGATAGGCGTTATGGGCGCTGATATTGGCGATTGTCCCTGCATGCTTGGCCAGTTGGTCTTCCGGCGCTGTTTCCACCCATTTTTCAATATCGGTCAACACCTGATCAAGGCGTTTAACAATGTTGGCCCACTGAGCCTGATCGAATTTGTCGAAAGTCTCTTCATTGTTACCGGTGAAGTTATCGTTCTTCTCACCCTTGAAGTCCTTCAGCTGCCGCTCATTCCAAAACAGCAGGTGATAGGCCAACTGACCTGAAGAGTGGTTGCCTTTGTCTTTCCATGCCGCCTGCGTTGCGGTGAGACCTTCAAGCGTTGTGTTCACCGGCACGAACCAGTTTTTAGCGTTGTGCGTGCTTTTCAGTTGCTCAAGCAGTACCTGGCGCGAACTTGATTTCTGGGACACGGCCGCCAAGGGGATGCAAAAGCAAAAAGCAATGATGATTACTTTTTTCATAGTCGTATTGTTTTCAAGGTTGATCCTATTTCAACTCAAGGCGCCTGTGGTATGAACCATAAGACAAGCCCATCAAGGCAAAAGGTACCAGGAGGGTAAGCATCATCGGGTCAAAGCCATTGTCGACAACCATGGCATAGAGTGCGCCAATGAAATCGAAGAAGAGTCCTGCATAGCACCACTCCCGAAGGCGGGGTGGAATGGGGATGAGCAGCCCGAGTGAGCCCATGACCTTGGCAAGACCAAGGAATGGAATGATGTACTGCGGGAAGCCCAGATCGGTGCTGATCAGGTCAATCGATCCCTGGGTCATCATCAGGTTTTGTACGCCAGTCATGCCCATGAACAGTGCAAAGAGGATCGTGGAGGTCCAATAGATAATGTTGAGTGCTTTCATACTGAAAAGTAGAGATTAATTGCTGAAAATGGAATGCGGGTTTCCAATTTCCAAATCAACCCGACTACTTGTATTCCAGTAAATCACCTGGCTGACAATCCAGCGCTTTGCATATCGCTTCCAGTGTACTGAACCGAATCGCTTTCGCCTTACCGGTTTTCAGGATGGAGAGGTTGGCCAATGTCAGATCTACCTTTTCAGATAGTTCATTCAGCGACATTTTCCGCTTGGCCATGACCACATCGAGGTTGACAATGATTGCCATGGTTATACAGTTAAGTCGTTTTCTGATTGGATCTCTACACCTCTCTTGAATACCTGCGCGATGATGAACACAACGCCGGCCATAAAGATGAAGTCGATTGAAATGGCCTCCATGGCAAGTCCGGGAATACGCCTGACAAGCCAATCGCGATGGCCGTTGTAAAGGAATGAGACGAGCCATGTGCTGAAGATCACGTAACTGATCTTGTCAAGAAGCCCGGTCATCTCAGGTGTGAACGGATTGGTCAGCTTGATATCGGTAAGGACCTTGATGACCAGCTGGCAGGTGTAGACCTTGAGCGCATCAAGAAAAACCAGGAAGGAAACAATGGCTGTGTAATGCCAGAAGCTGTAGTCCTGAAGGGCAAACAGGTCAAGCCCATTGTAAAGATTTTTTGCTGCTTCAGGATTATTGAGGCTGACCACATAAGAGATCAGTTTGGAGCCGCCCTGGATGGCTACTCCGACAAGGGCAAGGTAGGTGGCAACATTCATGACCACCAGAATGGTTTTCGTTTTCATAGCGTTTGTTTTGATGCATCAAATATCAGTAATTATTTATTGATAAACAATAAATATGATACGACTTTCGATAAATAGAAGTTTGAGCAGGTCACCAAAAAACTCTTAACTTCCTGATAGACAGCGCAATAATTTGGGTCAGGCCAGTTACTCTCGATTGGCTAACATTGTAAAAAAACACCGCCATGACGACAGAAATCCTTCTTCGCTACCTCCACTTCCTGAGCATCATTGCCATCGCCGGTTCACTGACGGCTGAGCATGTCCTGATCAGGAAGGTGGTCTCCCGAAAAGAGATATCCCGCATTGCCATCATCGACGGGATTTATGGAATAGCAGCGGTTGTTTTGCTCGGCGCGGGTTTGACCCTTTGGCTGGGGAGCTACACCAAACCGGATGTCTATTATTCTCAAAACTGGATTTTCATCACCAAGATGGGACTGGTTGCTGCCATGGGAATACTGTCCATCTATCCGACCATCTTCTTCCTTCGTCAGAGAAAAGGTAATGCCGAAGAATTGGTCACGGTCCCGTCGGCCGTATTGATGTGTCTCCGAATGGAGTTGTTGCTCCTCGTTATCATTCCATTACTTGCCGGCTTGATGTCAAGAGGAGTGGGCCTGATCAGGTAGGGCCTTCCGGGGTTATCTTCTTCGTCCGCCGCCGCCCATTCTGCCTCCACCGCCGCGATTGTATCCGCCACCCACGTTGCCGCCGCGGTTCATATTCTGAAAGCTGTTGTTCTGCTGTGCGCTGCGTTGACGATTCTGGTAGTCACGGTCCATTTGTGATGATTGTGGTGTTTGCTTCCACTGGTTGCCGTCGCGTTGATTCCACGCTCCGTTGTTCTGCCGCTGATATACGTTTCCGTTTCGGTCAGAGAAAACATCCGAATTGCGTGTGGCTGGCTGTTGACTGACCTTCGGCTGCCTGGTGACGTCACCCTGGCCGCGTTTCACATCGCGGGTAGAGACATCATTGCGTTTGTTATAGATGTTGTTGGATCTGTCGATGTTGATATCACCATCGTTGTGAATGTAGACCGGGCCGCGACCACCATACATTCCTCCACGGTACGGCGGGTAGTAAGGAGGTCGGTGCATCGGTGGCCCCCAATAGCCTCCGCCGCCATACACGCTGAAAGAGAAAAATCCTGTGCTGTAGTGAAATCCCATGCTCCAACCTGTCCATGGATTGTAGTGCATGCTAAAGCCATACGTTACTGGCCGGGGATAGTAGTAAGGTCCGTACCAGGGTGAATAGTAATACCCGGTTCCATACACCACCGTTGGGCCGTATACATAACACCCCATATAGCCTGGGGTGTATCCCACGTACACGACTTCCGGTGTAGCACTATATATATAGACGTACTTGACATTATAGGCTGGTGATCCGGCAGGAATCTTGTCCACCTCATTGGGCCTTTCGTCACTAACCTTCCAAGGTCCCTTTGCCGCTGAAGAAACAAACCACACACCTTTATCAACGCAATAGAATTTGAATCCACTCTTGATAACCGTGCTTGACGTATTCATCCCGAGTTCAAGGGATGTGCCTTCTATCTTTTCAAATTTTGGTTCTCCATCATAGGTCACCGTACACGTCGCCGTTTTCCGATCAACTTTTGCTGTCTGAGGGACCTGGGCATCGCGCACCGCATCTCTGCTTGCCTGTGTCCCCGCAACGCTTGCCAGGACGTCATCCTTTTCTGATCCTTCCGGAATCCTGGCGAAATCTTTAGGAAGTTTGTCTTGTGCAACGAAATTCCATGGCCCCTGCAGTTTTGCGGCGGAGTACCATCGCCCGGACAAGAGGACATAAAACTGCTGGTCTTCGATATACCTGAAAATGTCATCCCCCGAATTGGACACATACAACAGTCCGGTGCCGGCAACGTTGGCAAACACAGCCTCCCCTTTGGATTGGATGATTTCAGCTGGGGTGATGCTGACCAGAATAGCAGGTGGGCCATCTTCCGACTTTACCGTTTTTTCTTTCTGCTGCTTTTTCAATTGCTGATCGAGAGTGGCTATCGTTTTTGGCAGGGCACTGACGGCCGCATAACCTTCTTTCATGGATGCCGATGCATACCAGAACTGGCCTCCATAGAGATAGTATTTCTTGTCTTCAGGATTCTCTACGATCAGAAAAGCGGTATTGATGATCCTTTTCATTTTCAGATCCTTGTCATCCTGAAGGCGCGGCTCACCATCCATGAGGACGAGGGTGGTGGGTTGTGTCGTGTAGTGAATGACCGGCGGATCGTTCTTGAGGTCGTCACTCATCACTTGCTGCTCGTCCTCAATGGTCGAAACCAATTCATCCAAAGACCCACTAAGCTGCCAGGTTGGAATTTCAGACTCCAGTAGTCGCTTGAGTTTGCCAATTTTAACTGTATCATCAATTCCGGGAAGTTTTACCCCGTTGATCTTAATGCTCTCGAGAGCTACGGTCCGTGCATCCCTGTCGGTGGCAATGGTTGCTGTGTACCAGAATACGCCAAACACCGGGTCGCCAGAAGCTTTTTCTACAGCGGAGAATGCTGCCCTGCCCTCCAGTTTGTCGCCTTTCATGGATTCAGGCTGTGGTTGATAAACCGAAATGGTCGCGCCGCCTTTGGTGACGATCTCCTTGGGCCACTGTGCGTAGGTGGTATGACTAGCGAAGACAATGCAGCCAAGCGTAATGATTGTGATGAATGATTTCACGGAATGGTGGATTCTAAATTGAACAGTTTATGCGGGCTTCTTCTTGTTGAACAGCCCTTTTTCTAACCTGACATCTGCTTTCCCTCTTGCCGAAAGAATGACCTGGATGTTGTCAGTGGTTATTAAGTATTGGTAAATATTCACATCAAATTCAGAGAAATGGATATCTATCTTCCTTCCCAGTCTGCCTTTTTCAATGCCGCGTGTAATTAGATTTGGTATTGCTTTAAATGTATTGTCAACAGGCAATGACAAGTAGGGCCTGATCCGCTCGATAAACTCGTCGTGAACAAACCAGTCAGCGGCGTTGATCAGGCTTTGTTCCGAGTTGACATCGAAGCCAAAATTATCGATGACCAGTTTCTTCGACAAAGTATCAAATCCCACGGTTCCTTTCATGAAAAGATCAGCGCGCAAACTGCCGCGAACGGACAAGCGGATGGCAATGCCTCCGGGCGTGCCGTAAACTTCACTGTTCGCCACCCTTACCTGATGGCTGCTGAAATTGAATTTCATCGTGTCCGTGATCTGTTTGACGACCTGGTTAACCAGAGCAAATGGAATGGTCGCCTTGGCATATGCATCGAGTCCTGGATTAACGCTTTCCTTTGATTTGAATTTTGGAAATGGAAGCGGAGGTTTGGCGGCAGCCGCAGAATCAAGCACCGTGCTCAGTGTGGTCATCAATCCAGCCTCTACCATCAGCGTATCTTTTGACCTGGAGACCAGCCGGCCATTCATGTCGGTGGCATCGAACTTCAGCCAGAACGGGACCACCTTTCGGTTGATGCGAATCGGTTTTTGGATATCCACCCAGAGTTTTTCAATGGATTTGCCAATCTTGATTTGCTGACCGATGGATCCATCAAGCTTGGCAATGATTTTTTCCTTGTTGGATTCAAGCAGCTTTTCGATAGGTGGCCTGAGATTAAACTTGATCCCCGCAATATTGAGTTTGGGGTCCTCAATCCATTCAACACCCTTGATCTCTGTTTTTGGCGCAAGGTCCCAATGCTGATCAAGATATAGGGCCGATTCCATGGTGATGATGATCCGGGTGTGCACCGGCGTCTTGTTCTTGATCTTGATTCCCAACACCTTCTGCTGAAAAAGTCCATCAATTTGAACCGGTATCTTGTAGGTGAGGCTTCGCTCCCCGTCGTAAGAGAGCTTGACGGGTTGAAATCGTGAGATGGCAAGGGACAGGCTGTCACCCTTCTTACTTAGTGCAATATTGGCTTCGATGATTTTACCCCCAAGTTTCTCATTGGCGAAAGCCTCGAGTTCGGCGACAGGGTAGTAGACGGGAACGTTTAGTTCCGAAACGGGTACCTGGAGTACCGAATCGAGCTGAATGCGTTCGGGAGCAGGAGGTGAAATCCGGGTACATGCCTGGAGCAAGATCAAATAGCAACAAGCAATGGCAAGAATTTTCATTTCAGTAGCTGATTCTGGTATTCTTGAGTAGCGTCTTTGTCACCAACATGCAGACAGCTTCAAAGAAAAAACATGACATAAGTCATGTTCTACCTTCATCGACGAAATTACAAAAACATTCTATTACCTTTATTTTTTCTAATTCAATCAAGAGCTATGAAATACGGTGACTCCCCAGCCTTGCTGAGAAGGTCGGTGTTTGTTCTGATCATATCGTTGGTCGCGGTCATGACAGGATGTAAAAAAGCAGCGGTCGTAACACTTCCACCCATTCAGGTCAATGTTGTCAAGGCGGTCCAACAGGACGTGCCGATCTATGAAGATTATGTTGCTCAAACCTATGGCATGGCGGATGTTGACATCCGCGCGAGGGTGGAAGGCTGGGTCATGGAATTGAAGTTCAGGGAAGGTTCGAAAGTAAACAAAGGCGACTTGCTCTACGTGTTGGACGACATTCAATATAAGACCCGGGTTGATCGGCAGGCCAGCGAATTGACCAATGCGGAGGCAGAAATGGTACGTGCCAAAGGTGAATTGAGCCGCGTAAAACCGCTGGCCGAGTTGAATGCACTCAGCAAGCAAGACCTGGACAATGCAACGGCTGCATACAATGCGGCAGAGGCTCAGGTAAGGGCTGCGCAAGCATCACTGGACAATGCAAAGATCGAGTTAGGCTATACCCGTGTGCGTGCTCCATTTGATGGCGTGATAGGAATTTCCAACGTACGGGTTGGCGACTATGTCAGTCGCGCCGGTACTACCTCCGTGCTTGCCACTATATCCAGCATCAACGCCGTGCGCGTCCGTTTCCAGGTGAGCGAACGTGAGTATTTAAGAATTGCTCAACGACCCAAAGCGGACCTTGAATCAGCAAAGAAAGTGCAACTCATTCTCAGCGACGGATCCATGTACCCCCAAACGGGACAAGTCAATTTTGCCGACCGTGAGATCGATCCAAAAACAGGAACCCTGACCGTCGAAGCAGCATTCCCCAATCCTAACGGACTGCTAAGGCCCGGCCTGTTTGTGAAAGCCCGAGTGCTCATCAGCACGTTTCCGGGCGCCATCATGATACCACAACGTGCCGTGTTTCAACTGCAGCATCTCTCACAGATATATGTGGTCACTGACTCAAGCACCTTGAAAGCCAGCGCTGTGGAAACAGGACCCAAGTCTGGCGATGGCTGGATCATCACCAAGGGCCTCAATGCCGGAGACAAGGTTGCTATTGTAGGAACGATGGCCCTCACGCCCAACTCAAAGATTGAAGTGATCGAAATGAAATGGCCCGAAGAGAAGCAGCCCAAACAATAACCTCCATTAATCGCATTGTATGAGTGAATTTTTTATCCGGAGGCCAATTGTTGCTATGGTGATTTCTATCCTCATGGTGATCATGGGGTTAATTACGCTCCGCGGAATACCTGTATCAAAATACCCTGACATCACGCCGCCGATGATCCAGGTGACAACGGCCTTTAACGGTGCGAATGCTGTCAACGTCGAGCAAGCGGTGGCAACACCCATTGAACAGCAGGTGAATGGCGTCGAGCAGATGCTCTATATGAAGTCGATCAATGCAGCAGATGGCTCACTCACTTTACAAGTATCGTTTGAGGTTGGCACCAACCTGGACAATGCCAACATGCTCACGCAAAACCGGGTGTCACAGGCAAACGCAAAAATGCCCAACGAAGTGAAGGCATTTGGCGTGACAACCAAGAAATCACTGGTGTTTCCATTGATGCTTGTCTCGCTCTCTTCTCCCAACAATACTTACGATGCTCTTTTCCTTAACAACTTCTCCAATATCAATATTGTCGATCAGCTCAAACGACTCAAGGGCGTTGGGGATGTGATCCTTTTTGGCGGCGCCGATTACTCCATGCGGGTTTGGCTCAAACCTGATCAGCTGACCAAACTCAACCTGACTGTGAATGATGTAGTGAATGCTGTCAAGAAGCAAAACGCCATTTCACCTGGCGGAAAGTTTGGCGCCCCGCCCACACCTCCCGGTGTAGAGTATACCTATACCGTCACACTACAGGAGCGTCTGATCAGTGAAGAGGAGTTTGGCAACATCATTGTCAAGGCTGATTCCCGCGGCTCTATTATAAGATTAAAAGATATTGCAAGACTCGAACTCGGCCTCGACAATTATAATGCGACCAGTCGACTGAACACGAAACCGGCTTCCACCATTGTTGTTTACCAAATGCCCGGATCGAATGCCCTGGATGTCGCAGAGCTTGTCCAATCGACCATGAAGGACCTGGTCAATTATTTTCCCGATGACCTTAAATACGATATTTCTCTGAACACCACACGCGCGATCGAAGTGGGTATCGAAGAAATTGTTCACACCCTTTTTGAAGCAGTCGTTCTCGTGATTCTCGTTGTATTCCT
>JAEUUD010000359.1 GCA_016787625.1 Cyclobacteriaceae bacterium | reverse complement strand
GATGGTTTTCCAGCAGGTAGGTCATCAATCGGGCCAGCGAAAGGAGGCTGGTGAGGATGCCCGCCATGACCGCGATGAGAAAGTTGCCGTTGATGTGCCTCCAGAAGCCGGCCAGCCGAAAGGAAAAAAGCATATTCATGGCCTGGCGATCGATGGCCTTCAGGGAGTTGATGAGTTCCTCGTAGATGCCGGTAATAAAGGCGATGGTTCCTCCGGATACACCGGGGATCACATCGGCGCCGCCCATGCTTACGCCTTTCAGGTACAAGAGCAGGTAGTCTTTCGGTCTCCTCATGGATAAGCCGCCGGCCGGAGCGCTTAGTCGTTTTGAAACGCCGGGGTGCTATTATCCCGTTTGCGCTCGAGACCCAGGAAATGGAGGAAGGTGTCTCCGCGCAATCCGAGGCGGATGGTTTCCAGCGGGATGACTTCCTCAGGAGCGATGTTGCCCAGGTTCACGTTGGCGCCAAGCAACTTGATGAACCAGACTTGCTGGGCTTTCTGGGGGGCTTCCCAGATGATTTTTTCAAACGGTATTTTCGTAAGGATTTCCTGCACCAGGCCCGAGCGAACTTCTCCCGTGCCCCGGAACAAACCGACGTTTCCGCCTTCCCGGGCTTCCCCGATCACTTTCCAGGCGCCGGCGTCCAGTTCCTTTTGCATGAGTTCAATCCACTTGTAGGGAGGGATGATCTTGTCGGCATCTTTCGATCCTACTTCCGACAATACCGTGACGTCCTTGGCGAGCTTCTCGATATCGGCGCACTTCTTGTCATGGTCCAGGTCGATGGAAC
>JAEUUD010000358.1 GCA_016787625.1 Cyclobacteriaceae bacterium | reverse complement strand
TTACAGCGTCTTTGCAAGCCCAGGGATAGTTTTGGTGGAATTACCATCGTGTGTATTTCCC
This sequence comes from Cyclobacteriaceae bacterium, assembly GCA_016787625.1. GTDB lineage: Bacteria > Bacteroidota > Bacteroidia > Cytophagales > Cyclobacteriaceae > ELB16-189. The sequence continues at coordinate 735 of JAEUUD010000358.1, read as the reverse complement.
AAGTTCTACTCCATTACGCTCTGGCCCGGAGGTTTCAACAGTCTGCTGAGCTCCAATAAAGATAATGCACTTGGATGATTCTCTCTGCTCAAGAATCGAAGGCTAAAACTTTCAGCTTCTTAGAGAAAGGTGAAAACTAAACCTCCCCTGCCCTCCGGCTCCCTAAAGGGAGAGGTCAACGCGCAAGTATACAGGCATGACCGTGCGATCGGGCCCTTTAGGGCTACGGGTGCGGGATGGAATACGGAGGAATTCTGCCGAAAAGATTTCCCGCAGGTTTCCCGCAGATTTTCGCAGAATGTTGTGTCACGGATTACACGGATTTCCACGGATTGAATAAAGAGCTAAAAGCCAAAGGCTAACCCCAATGCCCAATACCCTCTCAAGGCGGGCGAGCGCCAGAAAGGTGATAATGGTGTGGACGGAGTGAACGAGACCATCAGAGGGCTCAGACCGTTTCTCATCACTTTTACTTCACGGGTCTGTTGAAGAGCATTTTACTCAACTTCGGATTTTTACCCGAATAGATTACTTCGAATCTCTCACCAACTCTAACTTCTCTATTCATCTGCTGCTCGTAAGTGTACTTTTCTCCATTCACAACATACTCATATCGCACAAACTCACCCCTATTCATCCTATGACTAATCTGAACAACCACACCTTCTGTTTGTACTCCAAACGCATCCAACTCCTTGTCATTCGCTTTGCTTAAAAAGTAACCTGTTGCTATAA
>JAEUUD010000357.1 GCA_016787625.1 Cyclobacteriaceae bacterium | reverse complement strand
TCTCGCTGCTCGGCCCGAAAAACATGTCGGCCAATTTGCCGCCCCCAACGACCACAACGACCACCAATCCGCCTGCATAGATGGCGCCGTTGGGCATGAGTGCGAACAGGTTGTTCAGGTTGGCAGCCACGCCCAGCAACAATAGCAGACCGATGATGAACTGGTTCAGGGCCGTTTTCTGATAGAGGTTGCCAATCTCGGCCATGTCGTTCCTTTCAAAAGCCCGTGCAATGAGGGGCATGGCCACCTGGCTGAGTGCGCGACGGGGAATTTCAATCACGGTGGCCATATAAAAGGCTGTGGTGTACACCGCGTTTGCCGACAGCCCGATCATGCCGGCCACCATCAGGCTGTCGATCTTGCCGATGATGATCATACCCGCCGTTCCGGCAAAGCCAAACAGGCTGTACCGCAGCATCTCCTTGCGTAAAGACGGGTCCAGCTTCGGCAGCTGCCACGTCAGCCGGAGATCGCCGGCCTGCCCCAGGTAGAGCAGGAGGACGATGAGACAAATGAGATAGGCACCCAGCGTGGAAAGAATGAACTGGTCGAAGGTGAGATAGCCCATGAAGTAGAGCAGTACAAAACCGCCCAGCAATGTGCGCACGACCAGGTCGCGCAGCAACGCGGGCATAACTGTCTTTAACAAGGCCCTCGAGTACGATTCCATCACGGCCGTAATGACGAGGATCAGGGTGAGCCAGAGCGTGAGGGTCAGGTAACTGAGAAAATCACTGGCGTTGGTTTCGAAATAGGCCGCGATGTTGCTTCGGAAGAGCATGAAGACAACGGCGAA
>JAEUUD010000356.1 GCA_016787625.1 Cyclobacteriaceae bacterium | reverse complement strand
AACGGTAGTTGACCTCGAGGCTTTGCGCAAAGGCATACTTGATGGACATATTGGCGGCGCGGCGGTGGATGTTTTCCCCTGGGAACCCGAAAAAAATGGCGATCGTTTTCAAACACCTTTGCAAGATCTGCCCAATGTCATCCTGACCCCGCATATTGGTGGCTCTACCGAAGAAGCGCAACAAAATATCGGAGAAGATGTAAGCGCCAAATTGCACAATTACCTGGAGAAAGGAATCACCTTTGGCTCCCATACCGTTCCTGCTCTGGCCCTTCCCCCACAGGAAGGCGCGCACAGGATCCTCCATATTCACCGCAATGTACCGGGTGTACTCTCGGCCATCAACACCCAATTATCCAAACACAATATCAACATCGTTGGCCAATACCTGAAGACCAATGACAGCATCGGGTATGTGGTCCTGGATGTCGATAAGAATATCTCCGGCCGGGCCCTTACTTTACTACGTGAGGTAAAAGAAACGATCAAAGTGAGAATGCTCTATTAGCCTGATAACGAATACCTGATTTCGATAGGTTATATCTACTATAATTTTAATTTCAATAATTATTGAAAATTTCATAAATTTGTGTCATAAAACCAAATGACATGAAAGTAGTGATTGCAGGGGGTGGATTTGGTGGTTTGCGATTGGCCCGGAAGTTGAACAATAAACCGGGAGTAGAGGTTTTGCTGGTAGACCGATTCAATTATCACCAGTTTCAGCCCTTATTTTATCAGGTGGCAACAGCCGGATTGGATGCGAGCAATATTTCCTTTCCCTTGCGCAAGGCATTTC
>JAEUUD010000355.1:508-812 GCA_016787625.1 Cyclobacteriaceae bacterium | reverse complement strand
CAATTAATTCTCTAAGCTCTCTATTCCTACCCCGAAGTTCCTGGAGAGGGGCCGAGACTACCTTTTGATACGTTTTCCGATCAAGGAACAGTTTTTCCCTCTCCGGAGTCATTACTGGATAATACTTTGGGTGACGATGATGGATCAGACGGATTTTGACGGGGTGTAATCCTGCCGCATTTGAGCTGTGTGCCCACAAAATGTAGGTCGGCAGTACTTCTCCTTCCTTTCGCTTTGCCATGCTTATTGAGCCTTTAAATGCGTCGGTCTCGCATTACTTTAAAACCACTTTAAAACAAGTATT
>JAEUUD010000355.1:0-498 GCA_016787625.1 Cyclobacteriaceae bacterium | reverse complement strand
TAATAGCTGAAAACTGAAGTATGCCATAGAACTGTATTAAGCAGTCATTATCAACGCCTTAGCAAACATAGCTAACTGGTGATAAAGAGTGAAATAGCATGGATTATTTCTTACAAGCAGAGGGTCGGGGGTTCGAACCCCTCAGCTCCCACGAAGCCTCGGAAGTATCCGGGGCTTTTTGTTTTGGGTTAGGGCCTTTCTCGGACTGTCCCGCACTAATTCCATACGACCGACCGGACCTGAACAAATTTGGCCGCTGGTGAACAGGCTTGCCCGGTGCGGGATGCCCGCCATGGCGGAAAAGCGGGGTTGATTTTGTGGAACAACCTTTGGATAAGGTGCCTGATACCACAACCTCCATGCTCAAAAACTACCTGTCAAGCACCCTGCGTCATCTCCTGAAAAACAGGTCGTACGCGATCCTGAATACGCTCGGCCTTTCGGTGGGCCTTGCTTGCTTTACCCTCATCGGTCTTTGGGTGATCGACGAGCTCAGCT
>JAEUUD010000354.1 GCA_016787625.1 Cyclobacteriaceae bacterium | reverse complement strand
CTGAATTTGTTTTTCTCGGCCTGCTGGATGGCGAAGATGCGGGTGGAATCGTAGAGCGCCTGGTACACAAAAGGCTCCGCCGAAACCGAATCGGTGAACTTGCTGCGGAGATAAGACCCGAAGGGTTCGCGCACCGGGAAGATGATGCGTCCGCTGGCGCTGTTGATCGTGACGCCTTCGATGAAATCGAATTCTCCGTCAGGACGTGGATCGTTGTTGGAGTTCAGCTTGTCGAGGTTGAAAAGTCTGTTCAGCGGCTTGGCGTACACGTTAGGTTGTGCCGGCGATGTCGGGATGTAGTTGAGGCGGTTACCGATGGTATCCACGTAATAGAGTACATCCAGCTTGAAATCCTTCCGGTCGAGCTGAAACCCGCCCAGGGCATAGATGTTCTTCATCATCAGGTCCCAGGTGGGCAACTTGGTATTGTTCACACGGCCTTTGATGAGTTTCAGGAACATGACTTTCGGCGGTTCGATGCCGGTATTGGTGAGGTCACCCACACGGTATACCTGTCCGCCGATCGTGTATTCGTAGGCTACGGCCAGCACTTCGTTGCCGTTGAGGGCCTGGTTGAGGGAGATGTACCCCAGCCGTGGGTTGAAGGTGTACTCGGTGGTGGCCAGCCGGCGGGCGTTCTGCACCACTTCGTAGTCACGTGAAGCGCTGAATTCGGGGACACCCGCTATCTCGTTCTGCACCAGGGTGACGTCACGGAAATTGGCGTTGCTGCTGAGGTAATTGTAAAGGCTGTTGGAGGAATCGGAGGGGTATTGCTTGTCGTAAGGCGGGAGGTTGTTGATGATCCCGCTC
>JAEUUD010000353.1 GCA_016787625.1 Cyclobacteriaceae bacterium | reverse complement strand
GTACGGGTACAGGATGATTTTGGTCGATAAGCATTCGGCATGACACATGCTGTTAAGCCTATCACGCTAACCAAAGTTTCACCAACAGGTACTGCTTTGGTCAATGATGTTTTGGCTTTGGAAGAACCACTAGCAATACGGTTGGTGAGTGGTAGAGGTAGCGATCAGGTTGAGCAGGATGTATCGGTAACTATGCGCACACCCGGCAATGATGCAGCATTAGCAGCCGGATTTTTATTTACAGAAGGAATCATCGAATCACCGGATCAGGTTGAAGAAATCCGTGGTGACGATCGGCATCAACATGATCAGGGTGTTACCGTTTTTCTTAAACCTGGTGTATCCGTAGACAGTAAACGGCTGCAGCGAAATTTTTACACCACCTCCAGTTGTGGTGTTTGCGGGAAATCGTCTGTTGATGCGATTCGCATGGCATGTAAGCCAGTAAAGGCAGAAGACTTTAAAATTCAAGCCTCGGTTATTCAATCTCTTCCACAGCACCTGCGTGTACAGCAAAATATTTTTGAACAAACCGGTGGGCTGCATGCGGCTGCCTTGTTTGATGGGGCGGGTAACCTGATTGTGTTGCAGGAAGATGTTGGCCGGCACAATGCGCTCGATAAAGTGATTGGTGAGAAATTCCTAAGGAATGAAATTCCAATATCCAATCAGATACTTATGCTGAGTGGTCGCATCAGTTTTGAATTGGTTCAAAAAGCAGCCATGGCCTATATTCCTGTCATCGCAGCAATAGGTGCACCTTCAAGCTTAGCGGTGGCATTGGCCACGGAAATGAACATAACGTTGCTGGGATTT
>JAEUUD010000352.1 GCA_016787625.1 Cyclobacteriaceae bacterium | reverse complement strand
GGAACGGATCCGGGGCATTCACGAGTTCAGGCTTCCCGGCGACTATTACCAACGCATGTTCCATCATTTGATGCGCATGACGCCAAAGGAGGTTCAGGCCGCCGCCCTGGAACACTTCCGATTGGATGAACTGCTGGAGATTCGGGTGGGCTAGTAGGGTCCATAGTCGATGGTCAATAGTCCATGGTCCATAGCCTACGGCTATAAACTATCGTACCAGGACCCCCCGCACCTTTGTGGCTGTAATTAGCTCATGGATAGCGCGGAGAAAATGTAAAATGCAGAATAGCCAATTTAAAATGTAGAAGTGCCAGGCGAACCAGCCTTTTACATTTTACATTCTGCGTTTTACATTCTGCGGTTTCTCTCAGGGGCCACAAAACAAAAAAGCCTCGTATTGCTACGAGGCTTCTTTGATAAAGTCAGGCGACGACCTACTCTCCCAGGTGTTATCCTAGTACCATTGGCGCGGGTGGGCTTAACGACTCTGTTCGGAATGGGAAGAGGTGGTCCCCACCGCAATAGTCACCTTAATGGCTCGGCTCCGCTCGCCATAGCGAGTCAGTGCCTCCGACAAGCCGTCTGCTTGCCGGTAATATCATTTGACATGTCTAGATAGAAGAGCAGCGAAGTAAATCGTGCACATTGTTCGGAGCCCCCTGTCTTGCAAGGGAGCTCCTTGTTTTGAAGCGTTCGGGTAATTAGTACTGCTCAGCTTTGCCATCTCTGGCTTTACACCTGCAGCCTATCAACGTGGTCGTCTCCCACGTCCCTTAATGAAAGTCTCATCTCGAGGTGGGGTTCGCGCTTAGATGCT
>JAEUUD010000351.1 GCA_016787625.1 Cyclobacteriaceae bacterium | reverse complement strand
GGAATTCGAGGCATGATCAAATCCTGTTTGTTTTTCGCTTTCAGAATATTTTTGATACTTCCTTCAGGGATATTCAAAGTGATATTTTCACCGTTACGATCGATCTGAAGTGTTTTGGCATCGGTGAGCACAATATCCTGAATCACATAATCTAACTTTTCTAAGGGCTTATTCCCAACGGCCAATATTTTATCGCCATCTTGTAATCCGAGTGCTGTAGCCATCGAGTCGCACGCAATACCATAGCTCGCATTCTTAGCCGGAAGATAAGCTTCGCCATATTTAGCAAAAACGAAAATATAGATGCCCACGGCCAGTACGATATTCATAATAATTCCGCCCAGCATGATCAGGAGCTTCTGATAAGATTTTTTGCTGCGATATTCCCAAGGTTGAGGAGGTAGTTTTAAAGCTTCCTTATCCATGCTTTCATCCACCATGCCGGCAATTTTCACATAACCACCCAGGGGAAACCACCCCAGGCCATATTCAGTTTCACCCTTTTTCTTTTTGAACAGGGCGAAATTCATCAAGGTTGGAAATGGAAAGAAAAAATCAAAGAAGAGGTAAAATTTCTCTACGTGTGTTTTAAACAATCGCGCAAACATATAATGACCAAATTCATGGATGACAATCAGAATAGATAAGCCGATAAAGAACTGTATGGTCTTGGCCAATACCGGCGACATGGATAAAAGTATATTAAGCGTCATTGAATGAATTAAGCGTTATTTAAAAAATGTGGCGGCTAATGCGCGGGTTTCTGTATTGCAATCTTTGTAATCTTGGAGTCCTGGTTTTTCGATAAAGGCAACTTTTTCTTG
>JAEUUD010000350.1 GCA_016787625.1 Cyclobacteriaceae bacterium | reverse complement strand
GAATCGGCCCTTGAAGGATTGGAGAAATTTTCCTTTGCCTTTTCAAGGAAGATCCTGGCCCTGACCGTATCGGATTGAGCCGATACCGTCCAGGCGATAATCAGTCCCAAGGCCCCAAGCACGATCTGGGTCAGGAATGGGAGAGCCCCTTTTAGGTTCATGGCTTTGATTTGATTTGCAGCGGCTGTCGCCCAACACCCTGGTGGGTAATCTTTACCGGCAGAATGAGGCCGCTTTTTTCGAAGTGGAGCCGGTCAATGCACGTCACCCTGGCATTGCGGTCGGTTTCGCCCAATGGCCGGCGATGGTAGACGATGTACCACTGATCAGTGTCTTCGGGATGGAGGATGCTGTGGTGCCCGGCGCCCGTAGCCACAGCCGGGTCCTGCTGCAGAATCTTTCCAACACGCTGAAAGGGACCGAATGGAGAGTCACCCACGGCATAGGCTACGCTGTAGTCGGGGCCTGTCCATCCGCCTTCCGACCACATGAAGTAGTACTTGTTACGATGCTTGAACATGGTCGGGCCTTCGACATATCCGGAAGGAGTGATTTCCCGGTAAAGCTTGCCATCGTCGAAGGGGAGAAGGCCCGTGAAGTCGGGTTTCAGCCGCGCGATATTGCAGTGACGCCAGCCGCCATACAGGATATACCACTCCTGGCCGTCGCGAAAGACGAACTGGTCGATGGGTTGCGCACCATTATGGAATTTGTCGATGAGCGGCTTGCCGAGGTAGTCGCGATAGGGGCCTTCAGGCCGGTCGGCTACGGCGACACCAATACCGCCGTACTCGCTATCGGTTTGAATGTCATTGGCGCTGAAGAAA
>JAEUUD010000034.1 GCA_016787625.1 Cyclobacteriaceae bacterium | reverse complement strand
TGCTTATCGTTAATCTTAACACCCTGCAGGCGGTACACTTCCTGGATTTCGTTCACCAGGTACTCCTGTACAGCCGTCGGGCCTTTGATCGACAGGATATCGGAAGGCGTGATCGCGCCATCGGAAAGCGGCTGACCGGCTTTCACGAAGTCGTTGTCCTGCACGAGGATGTGCTTGGACAGCGGCACGAGGTAGCGCTTCTGAACGCCGTCGCGGGATTCGATGAAGATTTCGCGGTTACCGCGCTTGATGCCACCATACGTGACCACGCCGTCAATTTCACTGACAACAGCAGGGTTGGAAGGATTTCTCGCTTCGAACAATTCAGTAACTCGGGGCAGACCACCAGTGATATCCCGCGATTTTCCAACCGCACGAGGAATCTTCACCAGTACCTGGCCAGCCTTGATTTGATCACCTTCATCTACAGCAAGGTGAGCACCTACTGGAATGTTGTAGCTCTTGGTGTCTGTCTTGCCTTTCACGATGATAGCCGGGTTCTTCGTCTTGTCGCGTGTTTCGGTAATCACCTTTTCACGGTGCCCTGTCTGCTCATCAGATTCTTCCTTGTATGTGATGCCTTCGATGATGGCTTCATAAGCAATTTCACCATCAAACTCAGACAAGATCACGGCGTTGTACGGATCCCAGTTACACAACTCATCACCTTTCTCCACCTTTTGGCCGTCCTTCACATGAAGGAATGCGCCATAAGGAACGTTGTTGGCAATCAGTACACGGTTCTTGTCCTTCTCTACGATCCGGATTTCACCGGTCCGTCCCATCACTACCTTCACTTTGGCGCCATCACGTTCGATGTCCAGTGTCCTGATACCCTCAAACTCAATGGTACCAGCGAACTTCGCCTTGATGCTTGCTTCTGTTGCAATGTTCGACGCAGCACCACCCACGTGGAATGTGCGGAGCGTCAACTGCGTACCAGGTTCACCGATGGATTGGGCGGCAATTACTCCGACTGCCTCACCTGCCTGTACCATACGTCCTGTGGCCAGGTTACGGCCATAGCACTTGGCACATCCGCCTACGCGTGATTCGCATGTAAGGATCGAACGGATTTCAACTTCTTCAATGCTCGTCTCATCAATCCGCTTGGCAATGTCTTCGGTGATCTCGTCGCCGGCAGCGCATACCAATTCATCGTTGATTGGATCATAAACATCATGAACCGATACGCGTCCGAGAATACGCTCAGACAGCGGCTCTACAATGTCTTCATTGTCCTTCAAGGCAGTCACCTTCAAGCCGCGGAGTGTTCCGCAGTCTTCTTCGGTGATCACAAGATCCTGGGCCACATCCACGAGACGACGGGTGAGGTACCCTGCATCGGCAGTCTTCAACGCCGTATCAGCAAGGCCCTTCCGCGCACCGTGCGTGGAGATAAAGTATTCCAATACATCCAGTCCTTCCTTGAAATTGGAGAGGATCGGGTTCTCGATGATTGATCCCACAGAGCCAGCGAGGTTCTTCTGGGGCTTAGCCATCAGTCCGCGCATACCACCTAACTGGCGAATCTGCTCACGAGAACCACGTGCACCGGAGTGCATCATCATGTAAATAGAGTTAAACCCACCCTGATCTTCTTCCAACTGCTTCATCAGTGTGTTGGTCAGGAGCGTGTTGGTACGGGTCCAGATGTCAATCACCTGGTTGTATCGCTCATTGTCTGTGATAAGACCCATCATGTAGTTGTTCCACACGCCGTCCACTTCCTTTTGTGCGGATGTCACGAGCTTTTCCTTTTCTGCTGGAACTTTCACATCGTTCAATCCGATAGAGAGCCCGCCACGGTAAGCCATCTGGAATCCAATGTCCTTGATATCATCAAGGAATTTAGCTGCCTTGGCAAGTCCTGCTGCCTTGTATACATCAGCAATGATGGTCTGAAGCTTCTTCTTGGTCAGGAGTTCATCAACAAAGCCAACTTCCTCAGGTACCACCTGATTGAAGATCACGCGGCCTGTTACCGTTTCGAGAATTTTGCCTGTGATCTCTCCGGACTTTTTGTCCTTCACTTTCACACGCACCTTCACGGTAGCATGCTTCGATAGCTTGCCCTCGTTGTAGGCGATGATCACTTCTTCGGGTGAATAGTAAATTCTTCCTTCACCTTTCTCGCCCTTACGGCCTTTGGTCAGATAGTAAAGACCCAACACCATGTCCTGCGACGGTACCGTGATTGGCGCGCCGTTGGAAGGGTTGAGGATATTGTGTGATGAAAGCATGAGGATCGATGCTTCCATAATGGCTTCTTGTCCAAGGGGAACGTGAACAGCCATCTGGTCTCCGTCAAAGTCAGCGTTGAACGCCGTACACACCAGCGGATGAAGCTGGATCGCCTTTCCTTCAATCAGCTTGGGCTGAAATGCCTGGATACCCAGACGGTGGAGGGTTGGGGCACGGTTGAGGAGCACAGGGTGTCCCTTCAACACGTTTTCAAGAATATCCCAAACGACAGGATCCTTGCGGTCAACAATTTTCTTGGCGGACTTCACCGTCTTCACAATTCCTCTTTCGATGAGTTTGCGAATGATGAATGGCTTGAACAATTCAGCAGCCATGTCTTTCGGCAGACCGCATTCATGGAGTTTCAATTCAGGGCCGACCACAATAACAGAACGGCCAGAGTAATCAACGCGCTTACCCAACAGGTTCTGACGGAAACGTCCTTGCTTGCCTTTCAGCATATCGCTGAGTGACTTCAGTGCGCGATTTCCTTCTGAACGCACGGCATTCACTTTACGTGAATTGTCAAACAAAGAGTCAACGGCTTCCTGCAGCATGCGCTTCTCATTCCGGAGAATCACTTCAGGCGCCTTGATATCGATAAGTCTCTTGAGTCGGTTGTTCCGGATAATCACCCGGCGATACAAATCGTTCAAATCTGATGTAGCAAAGCGGCCACCATCGAGCGGCACCAGGGGGCGCAGTTCAGGTGGTATCACCGGAACCATCTTGATGATCATCCACTGAGGCCTGTTTTCTACACGGGTGTTTGCTTCGCGGAAAGCTTCCACCACCTTCAGGCGCTTCAGGGCCTCAGCCTTACGCTGTTGTGATGTATCCGTTGCAGCCTGATGACGCAGTTCGTAAGACAATTCATCCAGCTTCACGCGGCTCAGCAACATTTCGAGTGCATCAGCACCCATCTTCGCGATGAACTTGCGCGGATCGTTGTCATCCAGCATCTGGTTCTCACGGGGGAGCTTGTCAACGATGTCGAGGTATTCTTCTTCCGTGAGGAAGTCGAGGCGGCTGACACCTTCTTCTTCCTTGATACCTGGTTGAATAACGACGTATCGTTCGTAATAAATAATCTGATCAAGTTTCTTGGTCGGCAGGCCGAGCAGGTACCCGATCTTATTGGGTAATGAACGGAAGTACCAGATGTGAGCAACGGGCGTTACCAGTTCGATATGGCCCATGCGCTCACGGCGGACTTTCTTTTCAGTTACTTCTACTCCGCAGCGGTCGCAAATAATGCCTTTGTAACGGATGCGTTTGTATTTACCACAATGACATTCCCAATCCTTGACAGGACCAAAAATCCGCTCGCAGAAAAGTCCACCCATTTCCGGCTTGTAGGTCCGGTAGTTGATGGTTTCCGGCTGCGTCACCTCGCCATGGGAGCTTTCCAGGATAGACTCCGGGGAGGCCAGGCTGATGGTGATTTTTGAGAAATCGTTATTGATCTTCCTATTTTTTCTGAATGACATACTCGTTTTGTTCAGTCGTCAGTTTGCAGTTTCTAAATTAATCCATGGTGATCTCCAGGGCCAGGCCGCGGAGTTCATGCACCAACACGTTGAAGGATTCAGGAATATTCGGTTTGCGCATATTCTCACCCTTCACGATTGATTCATATGCTTTCGCGCGTCCGATCACGTCATCCGACTTGATCGTCAGAATTTCCTGAAGGATATGCGACGCACCGAAGGCCTCGATCGCCCACACTTCCATTTCTCCAAAACGCTGGCCACCAAACTGGGCCTTACCGCCCAAAGGTTGCTGCGTAATGAGTGAATATGGTCCGATGGAACGGGCGTGCATCTTGTCGTCAACCAGGTGACCCAGTTTGAGCATGTATGCCATACCAACCGTTACCGGCTGATCAAACATTTCACCCGTGAGACCATCATAGAGGTACGTTCTTCCAAATTCAGGAAGTCCGGCTTCCTTCAACTCGGCCGAAACATCGTCTAGGCTGCCACCGTCGAAAATCGGAGTAGCATACTTGCGTCCGAGTTTCTTACCGGCCCATGCCAATACGGTTTCATAGATCTGGCCAAGGTTCATCCGTGAAGGAACACCAAGCGGGTTGAGACAGATGTCAACAGGGGTACCATCCTGGAGGAAAGGCATGTCTTCATCGCGGACGATCCGCGCTACGACACCCTTGTTTCCGTGACGTCCGGCCATCTTATCCCCTACTTTCAATTTGCGCTTCTTCGCAACGTAAACCTTTGCGAGTTGAACAATACCTGCAGGCAGTTCATCACCGACCTCGAGGGTGAATCGTTCACGCTTGAATTCGCCTGCGATAACATTGCGCTTGTTGAGGTAGTTTTTCACAATCTCCGTGATGAGCTCATTGGAGTGATCATCTGTCGTCCAGGATTCCAGACTTACGTCTGCAATCAGGTTGACTTCTTCAGGGACATTGTAATTGCTTTCGTCGCGATAGATGTTCTTGTCAGGGAAGAGATTGCTTTCAATCACCTTGCCCGTAAATTTCACACCCTTGCTGATCAGTTCATCACCGAATTTATGCTTCACACCCTGGCTGGTCTTGCCAGTCAGAATGGTGGTGAGTTTCTTGATCATTTCTCCACGCAGGTCGCCCAGTGATTTGCTGTAGCGGCTCTTGAGCGCTTCCAGTTCTTTCTTCGACTTCGTGCGGACATCCTTGTCACGCTTGGGGCGCGAAAAGAGTTTGGTTTCAATAACAACACCCTTCAGTGATGGCGGTGCCTTCATAGAAGCATCCTTCACATCACCTGCCTTGTCACCGAAGATGGCCCGGAGAAGTTTCTCTTCAGGGGTAGGATCTGTTTCACCTTTTGGTGTGATCTTTCCGATCAGGATATCTCCTTCGCGGACTTCTGCGCCAATGCGGATGATACCATTCTCATCGAGGTGCTTAACGGCTTCCTCGCTGACGTTGGGAATTTCTGATGTGAGTTCCTCCTCGCCGCGCTTCGTGTCGCGCACTTCAAGTTCAAACTCCTCTACGTGGATAGACGTGTAGATGTCATCCTGAACAACGCGTTCAGAAATAACAATCGCATCTTCAAAGTTGTATCCCTGCCAAGGCATGTAGGCCACGAGCAGGTTTCGCCCAAGCGCCAACTCGCCATTTTCGGTAGCGTAGCCCTGGCACAACGGTTGACCTTTCTCGACCTTCTGACCTTTCTTAACGAGCGGTGTAAGGTTGATACAGGTATCCTGGTTTGTTCTCCTGAACTTGATCAGGTTGTATGATTTGAATTCATCATCAAAGCGGACGAGCTTTTGTTCATCTGTCTCATCGTACTTGATGGTGATCTTTTTCGCATCGACAAAATCAACAACACCACTTGCTTCGGCAAGGATCAGCGACCTGGAGTCCAGTGCAATTCTTCCTTCGAGACCTGTGCCTACAATCGGCGCTTCAGGGCGCATGAGTGGCACAGCCTGACGCTGCATGTTCGAGCCCATGAGGGCGCGGTTAGCATCGTCATGCTCAAGGAATGGAATGAGTGATGCGGCTATCGAAACGATTTGATTCGGAGCTACATCCATGTACCGCACTTCCTTGGGTTCCACAACGGGGAAGTCGCCTTCAAAACGGGCCTTCACTTTTTCAGCGATGAATTCACCGTTTGGCTTCAGTTTCGCATTCGCCTGAGCGATGTTGTGTGTATCTTCTTCTTCTGCCGTCAGGAAGATGATGTCTTTCGTTTTGACCTTACCATTATCCACCTTTCTATATGGCGTTTCGATAAAGCCCATCTTGTTCACCTTCGCATGAACGCAGAGTGACGAAATCAATCCGATGTTCGGACCTTCAGGTGTTTCAATGGTACAGAGTCGACCGTAGTGTGTGTAGTGCACATCACGAACCTCAAAGCCTGCGCGCTCGCGCGACAGACCGCCTGGTCCGAGTGCCGACATCCTCCGCTTGTGCGTAATTTCAGCGAGCGGATTGGTCTGGTCCATAAACTGTGACAACTGGTTGGTACCAAAAAACGAGTTGATCACGGATGACAATGTTCTGGCGTTGATCAGGTCAACGGGTTTGAAGTCTTCATTGTCACGGACGTTCATCCGCTCCTTGATGGTCCGCGCCATACGGGCGAGACCTACTCCAAATTGCGTATACAATTGTTCACCCACCGTGCGCACACGGCGGTTGCTCAGGTGATCGATATCATCAACGAGGGCCTTGGAATTGACCAGGCCGATGAGATACTTCACGATCAGGATGATATCCTGTGTTGTTAATACGCGTTGATCGGCGCTCAATTCGAGGCCAAGCTTCTTGTTAATCCTGTACCGTCCTACTTCACCGAGGTCATAGCGCTTTTCGCTGAAGAAAAGGCTTTGAATAATATCCCGTGCAGTTTGTTCGTCGGGGGCTTCGGTGTTACGGAGTTGGCGATAGATTTGTTCAACGGCCTCTTTCTCTGAGTTTGAGTTGTCTTTGGCCAGTGTGTTGAAGATGATGTGGTAGTCAGTGACGTTGACATCATCGCGATGAAGAATAACCGACTTCACGCCGCTGTCGATAATGGTATCCACATCCTCGGCTGTAAGGACGTGGTCACGCTCGAGCAGGACTTCGTTGCGGTCGATGGAAACTACTTCACCGGTATCTTCGTCCACAAAGTCTTCTGTCCACGTCTTGAGAACGCGTGCTGCCAACTTTCTGTCGACGACTTTTTTCAGTGTAGCTTTAGATGCCTCCACTTCTTCAGACAGGCCGAAGAGATCGAGGATATCCTTATCCGTTCCGTAGCCGATAGCACGGAGCAGTGTAGTCACCGGGAACTTTTTCTTACGATCGATGTAGGCATACATGACAGAGTTCACATCGGTTGCGAACTCAATCCATGAGCCCTTGAAGGGGATGATTCTGGCAGAATAAAGTTTGGTACCGTTGGTGTGCTTGCTCATGGCAAAGAACACGCCTGGTGACCTGTGCAACTGGGAGACGATGACCCGTTCAGCGCCATTGATCACAAACGATCCTTTCTCGGTCATATAAGGAATGTTACCAAGGAACACTTCCTGCTCAATGGTTTCAAAGTCCTCATTGTCCTCATCGTTGCAAGTGAGGCGCAGCTTTGCTTTCAGCGGAACGGAGAAAGTAAGTCCGCGGTCAATGCACTCATCAACATCATACTTGGGTGGGTCGATGGTATAATCGACAAACTCAAGTACGAAGTTCTCGCGAGAGTCTGAAATGGGAAAGTTCTCGGCAAAAACCTTGAACAGTCCTTCATTCTGTCGTTTCTCAGCAGGCGTTTCGATCTGCAAAAAGTCTTTAAAGGACTGGAGTTGAAGGTCGAGAAAATCAGGATAATCGATGATCCGCTCGATGTTTGAAAAGTCAATCCTGTTATTGATGGTCTTCTTTGCCAAGGTGCGTTAAGTTTAGAGTTCCCGGTCTTAGAAACACAAAAGAGGTAGAAATAGAGTAACCCCAGTCCCGCCGGAGGCGGGATTGGGGCTATTCCATAAGATTTGAGACGATACCCAGCGTCTTCAAGAAGTTATTTCAACTCCACTTCGGCGCCAGCCTCAGCAAGTTGTTTCTTGAGGTTTTCTGCTTCGTCTTTGGGAAGGCCTTCCTTGATGGTTTTGGGAGCTCCGTCGACCATATCCTTAGCTTCTTTCAAGCCGAGGCCAGTGAGTTCTTTCACGAGCTTCACGATCTGGAGCTTGTTGGCGCCAGCAGATTTCAACACAACATCGAAGTTGGTCTTTTCAGCAGCAGCGGCACCACCGCCACCAGCAGCAGGTCCTGCCATTGCTACAGCAGCAGCTGCGGGTTCGATGCCGTATGTTTCCTTCAGGTAAGAAGCCAATTCGGTAACTTCCTTAACAGAAAGTTCTACCAGTTGATCGCCAATTGCTTTAATGTCAGCCATTTTTGTAAGTGTTTAAGATTCAGATTCAGTTCAATAATTATTTTGCTCTTTGTTCCAACGTCTTTACCAGGCCGGCCACCGTTTGCTTGCTGCTCATAAGGGCAGACAGCACGTTCTTGGCAGGTGACTGGAGCAGGGAGATCACTTCACCGATCAGCTCATTCTTGGATTTGAGTTCACTGAGTAAGGTGAGGTTCTCTTCGCCGAAAAACAGGTCGGACTGAATAGAAGCTGCTTTGAAGGCGGGCTTCCCTTCGTTTTTCTTTCGGTATTCCTTGATGGCCTTGGCCGGTGCGTTGCCTTGCTCCTTGGAGAAGATGACGCCGGAAAAACCATGCAATACCTTAAATACGGGTTCAAAATTACCTGTGCTCTGTTTTTCCAGTGCTTTGCGAATCAGGGTATTCTTGTACACCCGATACTCAACACCCTGGTTGAAGCAAATCCTGCGGAATGCATTGATTTGTCCAACCGAAAAACCAGACGCGTCGGTAATATAAAAGTGATTATGCTGGGAGAATTTCACTGCCAGCTCATCAATAATTTGTCCTTTTTCTTCGCGGGTCATCGTGTTATAAATTTTAGAGTCCGCTAATCGTACTCCGGTCAATCATTATTCCGGGGCTCATCGTCGTCGAAAGGCTAATGCTTTGGAAATACGTTCCCTTCGAAGAGGCCGGCTTTAACTTCGCAACCATTTGAATAAGTTCAGCGGCATTGTCTTTAATCTTGTCCGCGCTGAAGGAAGCCTTACCTATGGATGCGTGAATGATTCCTTGTTTGTCAATTTTGAAGTCAACCTTACCCGCTTTCACATCCTTCACTGCTTTTCCAACTTCGAGGGTAACGGTTCCTGACTTCGGGTTAGGCATCAGACCACGGGGTCCAAGCACCTTACCCAGTTTACCAACTTTTGCCATCACGGTAGGCGTACAGATGATCACATCGATATCGGTCCAACCGCCTTCAATCTTCGTCACAAATTCATCGAGGCCAACATGCTCGGCACCGGCATCTTTTGCCTCTTGAACCTTGTCAGGAGTGCAAAGCACCAATACGCGAACCACCTTACCCAAACCATGAGGGAGCGATACAACACCGCGTACCATCTGGTCTGATTTCTTGGGGTCAACACCAAGGCGGATATCCACGTCGACAGAAGCATCAAACTTCGTGAAGGTGATCTCCTTCAGCAGTTTTGACGCGTCATCGAGTGAGTATTCTTTCTCCGCGTTGTACTTCGCCTCAACGGCCTTTCTATTTTTTGTAATCCGTGCCATAGCCTTTATTATTTATCCCAGGGTGCAGCGCCACTAACGGTGACACCCATGCTCCGGGCTGTGCCCGCAATCATTTTCATGGCCGACTCAACCTTGAATGCATTGAGGTCAGGCATTTTCGTTTCTGCAATTTTCTTGACTTGTGCCCAGGTGATAGAACCTACCTTGGTCCGGTTAGGCTCCTTGGAACCTTTCTGGATCTTGATGGCCTCCATGATCAGCACGGCTGCGGGAGGGGTCTTAATGACGAAGTCGAAAGACTTGTCATTATAAATAGTGATCAGCACCGGCAATACCTGGCCGGGCTTGTCCTGTGAGCGGGCATTGAACTGCTTGCAAAAGTCCATGATGTTGAGACCTTTGGAGCCCAGTGCGGGTCCGATGGGGGGCGCAGGGTTTGCCTGACCTCCTTTTACCTGCAGTTTCAAATAACCTGTTACTTCCTTTGCCATGTTACACTTAGTCTAACTTTTCAACTTGCATATAGCTCAATTCGACCGGTGTGTTCCGTCCGAATATCTTAACCATTACATTCAACTTCTTCTTGTCCTCAAAAATCTCTTCCACTGCTCCGGTGAATCCGCTAAACGGTCCATCCATCACCTTCACTGACTCACCCTTGATGAACGGTCTCTCCAGCTTCTCACCTACTTCGTCCACCTCATCCACTTTTCCGAGGATTCGGTTGACTTCCGTCTGCCTCAGCGGCACGGGGTCTTTGGCAGATCCTGTTCCGCTCCCTCCCAGAAACCCAAGCACGCCGGGAATATTGGTCACGGTGTGGTGTGCTTCCGGATGGGCCAGGTCGGCTGAAATCAGCACATAACCCGGGAAGAAGTTCTTTTCGCGCATCTTCTTCTTGCCATTGCGCATCTCATATACTTTCTCTGAAGGGATCAATACCTGGGGTATCGATTCCGTCAGTTTAGAGCGTTCAATCTCAGATTCCAGGTAAGATTTTACTTTCTTCTCCTGTCCGCTGATCACGCGTAATACATACCATTTTAATTCGCCCATGATTCAGCAGAATTAAAATTCCCGGTAAAACCAGGCCAGCGCATTATTGAAGCCAACATCAATGACCCCGATAATGAGCGCAAAAATCAACGAAGCCACCAGTACGAGGATCGCGCTTCCCTGCAGTTCATTGAACTTGGGCCACGAGACCTTGTTTTTCACCTCGTCAATTGATTCCAGTATGTAGTTTTTGACCTTTTCCATTTGTTTCCCTTTTCGGGGATCAATACCATTTTCTTTGCACGGGTGGAGAGACTCGAACTCCCAGCCAACGGTTTT
The DNA here is from genome assembly GCA_016787625.1 of Cyclobacteriaceae bacterium. Lineage (GTDB taxonomy): Bacteria > Bacteroidota > Bacteroidia > Cytophagales > Cyclobacteriaceae > ELB16-189. The sequence goes on along the minus strand of JAEUUD010000034.1, from coordinate 12,175 downwards.
GGAGACCGCTACTCTACCAATTGAGCTACACCCGTTTGGCTACCTTTTTCCAGTCCTCAACGGACGCCCTTTCAAATTTTACCCGTACCCTAAATTCAAAAGGACTGCAAAGGTAGAACAAAAGGGTTCTAAACAAAAGGCGTTTCCAGGAAAATTCCTGGAAACGCTCTCTTTTGATTATCAAGTACTTATGGTGCCTGACTGTCCTAAACAGGAAGGTTAGTCCATGATTTCAGTTACCTGACCTGAACCTACCGTACGACCACCCTCACGGATAGCGAAACGAAGGCCTTTTTCCATGGCGATCTTGTTGATCAATTCAACGTCAATCGAGACGTTGTCGCCAGGCATCACCATTTCTACACCCTTGGGAAGGGCGATTTCACCCGTAACATCGGTCGTTCTGAAGTAGAACTGAGGACGGTACTTGTTGAAGAATGGTGTGTGACGGCCGCCTTCTTCCTTGCTGAGTACATAAACTTCAGCTTTGAACTTGGCGTGCGGTGTTACTGAACCAGGCTTGCAGATAACCATTCCACGGCAGATATCGGTCTTTTCGATACCACGGAGGAGGAGACCTACGTTGTCACCGGCTTCACCACGGTCGAGGATCTTACGGAACATTTCTACACCGGTGATGGTGGATGTCAGGTTTTCTGCACCCATACCGAGGATCTGAACAGGGTCACCTGTCTTGATCACGCCACGCTCAATACGGCCTGTGGCAACAGTACCACGACCTGTGATGGAGAACACGTCTTCAACCGGCATGAGGAAATCCTTGTCAACAGCGCGCACAGGAAGGGGAATGAACTCATCAACCGCCTTCATCAGCTCGTCGATTTTTTCAACCCACTTTGCTTCTCCGTTGAGAGCTCCAAGCGCTGAACCCTTGATTACAGGGATCTTGTCACCAGGGAACTTGTAGGTTGTAAGCAATTCGCGTACTTCAATTTCCACGAGTTCAATCAATTCAGGATCGTCAACAAGGTCAACCTTGTTCATGAACACCACCAGGGCAGGCACACCTACCTGGCGTGCGAGCAGGATGTGCTCACGTGTCTGAGGCATAGGGCCGTCAGTGGCGGCTACCACGAGGATAGCACCATCCATCTGGGCAGCGCCGGTAACCATGTTCTTCACATAGTCAGCGTGACCAGGGCAGTCAACGTGTGCGTAGTGACGTTTTTCAGTTTGATACTCAACGTGTGAGGTGTTGATCGTGATACCACGTTCTTTTTCCTCAGGCGCGTTATCGATAGAAGAGAAATCTCTCTCGGCTGCAAGACCTTTCTTTGCAAGCACTTTGGTGATGGCCGCGGTGAGCGTGGTTTTTCCGTGGTCAACGTGACCAATGGTTCCCACGTTTACGTGTGGCTTCGAACGATCGAATGTTTCCTTTGCCATATTTGAAAATCCCGGTTAATTGTTAAAGTGTATAATTGATTAAATAAGTTACCAATTCAGGCGCCTCCGTCTGAGACGCATATACACCCTAAACATGTTAAGCCTGTCGGATAAGGGTTGTTCGTGCCACGTGGCCCGGAGAAATCCTCACACCATACTGATGGTCGCTACCCATCGGTGATCCGGATATCCCACTCACATTTCAATACATTTTCCTGGCCGTTTGCCGGGAAATCAACAATGACTTTCGTCCAATAATCAAATCAACAAACCAAGAGCCGTTGATGAGGATTGAACTCACGACCTCTTCCTTACCAAGGAAGTGCTCTACCACTGAGCTACAACGGCGTGCTTCGACTTCGCTCAGCATGCCGTCAGCCTGAGCGGAGTCGAAGGCTGAGCGGGAAACGAGGCTCGAACTCGCGACCTATAGCTTGGAAGGCTATCGCTCTACCAACTGAGCTACTCCCGCATGTCCTGCCAACCTCCGCTGAAGCTTGGTTGGCGCAGTGGGGGGAACAGGATTCGAACCTGTGAAGACATAAGTCAACAGATTTACAGTCTGTCCTCGTTGGCCGCTTGAGTATCCCCCCGCGTTATCACATCTTTCACTTCGCCCAACAAGCTCAGCTTGAAAAACTGTGTTTGTTATTTCATAGAACGACTGTTTTAGGACCTAATCGCCAAGCGGCTGCTATTTTCCAAAAACAGGAGTGCAAAATTAATGGCTTTTTCCTGATAGGCAAGCCCCTAATAGAATTTACAGGGAATCAAAAAACAACCCTGATGACAGGGTGCTACATTAATATGATCTCGGAAATCACCCCTTCACCAAACTCCTTCCTGAATAGCTCGAGCATCTGGACTTTGTGATAGCTCAGGTCGTTTTTCAAGGATGGGGACACCAGTTCTACGAAAAGAACCTTATTCCGTATGCTTACCCGCTTGGTCCGTCTCGCTATGGCCTTGCCAACCATTCGCTCCCAGGAAGCCACGACATTGGCTTCATCAAATTTGGGTTTCAGGTGCTGGGTCTTCAGGAGTTCCTGAATGGCCTGGCTGATGTGAATGGCACTATCGTTTTTCGAATGCTTCATGTCATCTCGGACAAGTTACCACCTTCCACCAGGAACCTCTGGGCCACAATCCCCCCTGCAGCAAGGGCATCCAGGCTTCTTCCTGGACGGGCATCCGTCATGAAAATCTGACCAAACATACCTCCGGTAACCAGCTTCATGAGTTGGACGATACGCTTGTCATCCAATTTATCAAAAATGTCATCCAGCAGAAGCATGGGTTTGAAGCCGTTCTTTTCAGACAGGCAATCAAACTCGGCAAGCTTAAGCGCGATAAGAAAAGACTTTTGCTGGCCCTGGGAGCCAAAGCTCTTAAGGTCGTGATCTGACAAGGAGAACTTAAAATCATCACGATGAATACCAACCGTGGTTCGCCCAAGGAGTATGTCCCGATCGAGTCTTTTCAGCAGTTCTTTTCTGAAATCGATACCAGTAAGGGTAGACTCGTAACTGATTCCAGGAACTTCTTCACTCTGCATAACAAGAAATCCATAGTGTTGCTGGAGCATTGGCGTGAGCCGAGCAGTAAAATCCCCACGCTTCTTGTAGATGTAATCCGCGGCATCGGCCATTCTTTCATCGTAGGTGGCAAGCAATTCATGATCAATGGCTCGACGATCAGCAAACATCTTCAGCAGTCCGTTGCGTTGACGAAGGTGCGACTGGTACGTCATCAACTTCTCCATGTACTGCTTGTCCAGTTGCGAAAGTACCGTGTCGACAAACTTTCTTCTTACTTCCCCTCCATCCCAAACCAGTTCTATGTCGGCAGGGGCAACCATAACAAGGGGATACTTGCCGATGTGTTCTGAAAACCGCGAATAATCCTTTCCAGCTTCCGACATTTTCTTTTTTCGTTCTTCCCCAAAAGAACATGACACTTCTCTGTTCTTTTCCCCATGTTCAAATACACCCCTAACGAGGAACAAGTCTGACCCCAGCCGTATGTTCTCTGTATCCGTGTTGCCGGATGCCCCCCTGGTCAATGACAGGTAGTGAATGGCTTCCAGGAGGTTGGTCTTCCCGCTGCCGTTGGAACCAAGAAAACAGTGGATTAATCCATGGAATTCCACATCCGCTTCCCGGTAATTCTTGAAATTGAGGAGATGGAGTTTTGAAAGCCGCACGGGTCGGGTATTGGGAATTTGAAGAATAGAGGGTTATTTTGGCCCTTCGGTTCAAAAGTAATTCATATGGCCACCACTGCCCAAGCCAAACCCCGCGGTCCAAAAGATAAAGGGGACTTTTCGCGCGAAACGTACCTTCATTGGTTCGAGATGATGTACCTCATGCGCAGGTTTGAGGATAAATCCGGACAGCTGTACGGCATGCAAAAGATCCGTGGCTTTTGTCATCTCTACATCGGGCAGGAGGCCTGCGCCGCAGGAGCCATCACTGCATTGACCAAAGATGACAAGTGGATTACTGCATACAGGGATCACGCCCATCCGCTAGGACTTGGAACGGACCCTCGCCAGGTGATGGCAGAACTTTACGGCAAGGAGACAGGCATTTCAAAAGGAAAAGGCGGCTCCATGCACATTTTTGATAAATCAAAAAATTTCTTCGGCGGGCATGGTATCGTCGGCGGGCAAGTTCCTCTCGGTGCCGGTATCGCCTTTGCTGAGAAGTACAATAAGACCAGCAATGTTTGCATCTGCCACATGGGTGATGGAGCTGTCCGTCAGGGTGCGTTTCACGAAGCGCTGAACCTAAGCATGCTCTGGAAGCTACCGGTGATCTTTGTGATTGAAAACAATGGCTACGCCATGGGCACATCCGTGAAGAGAACGTCCAACGTGACGGAGTTGTACACCTTGGGTGATGCCTACGACATGCCCTCCGAACCTGTAGACGGGATGAGCTGCGAAGCCGTTCACCTCGCTGTTGCAAGGGCTGCTGAACGAGCACGTGCCGGTGAAGGACCAACGCTGCTGGAGTTCCGTACATACAGGTACAAAGGTCATTCCATGTCTGACCCTCAGAAGTACCGCACGAAGGAAGAAGTGGATGAATACAAGAAACGTGATCCAATAGAGATCACGCGAACAACCATTCTCGAGAAGAAATTCGCAACAGAAAAGGAGCTGGAAGCCATCGAAGCAAAGGTGAACGCGCAAGTTGATGACAGCGTCAAGTTTGCTGAAGAATCAAAATACCCGGATCCCAAGGAGGCACTGACGGACATTTACGCGCAGGCTGACTACCCCTTTATCACTGATTAGAGGAACACCACGGGTTTGTTAAATGGGCCCGAATGTATAGTTTTGCAGCCCTTCGGTGCGTGCACCGGATTTGTTTCTTTACTTCCTAGAAATCATGGCAAAAAACGAAGAAAATAAGGACATCCTTGAAAATGCAGAGGTCCTCGCCGAAAAGGTGGAGGGAGCAGAACATTGGATTGAGGACAATCCGAAGATTGTATTTGGCGTGCTTGGCGTATTACTCCTCATTGCCGGAGGATTTTTTGGCTATCGCTATTGGAACAGCAGCCAGGATGAGCTGGCACAAAAGGAAATGTTTCAGGCTGTACGTTTCTTTGAAGCTGACAGCCTCAACCTTGCCATGGAGGGTGATGGCAACAACCTAGGCTTCAAACAGATTATCGAGGACTACGGCAGAACAGAAGCTGGCAACCTGGCCAACTATTATGCGGGTGCAATCTGCCTCAAGCAAGGAAAATTTCAGCTGGCCATTTTCTACTTTGAAGATTTCAGTTCGTCAGACGAATTGATCCAGGCTCGTGCCTATAGCCTGATGGGCGATGCCAATATGGAACTCAAGAATTATGAAGGCGCCGCCTCTTATTACGACAAGGCGTCTGCTTACAAACCGAACAAATTTTTTACGCCTACCTACCTGATGAAGGCAGGATTGGCTCATGAAAAAGCAAATCAGAAAGATCTGGCCATCAAAGCATATCAGCGCGTGGTCGATGAATTCTGGGACAGCAGTGACTTTCAGAATGCTCGCAAATACAAAGCGAGACTTGAAACAAATTCCTGATATCCATCAGGCAAAGGAATACGAGGGGATGGCTGGTCTATCCCCTTTTTGTTTTGCTACTTTTGTCAAACATCATTAAGATCCTATGGCGGGCATCATGAAGTCAGGAACCGGCAAGCGCTCAGCTGGTATTTCAAACAAAACCATTGGCATTGTCGTCGCAGATTGGAATGCTGACGTGACGGAGGCCTTATTTCATGGCGCTTACAGCGAGCTTATCTCAGCAGGGATCAAGAAGAAGAATATCGAGCGCATGTCTGTCCCAGGAAGTTTTGAACTTCCCCTTGCGGCCAAGTGGTTGACTGAAAGGAAAAATATTGATGCCGTCATTTGCCTGGGCTGTGTTATCCAGGGCGACACACCACATTTTGATTACATCTGCCAGGCTGTGGCTCAGGGGATCATGAATGTCAGCCTTACCAGCGGCAAACCTGTCGCATTTGGCGTGCTTACCACGCTGAACAAGAAGCAAGCGCTGGAGCGTGCTGGAGGTAAGCTGGGCAATAAAGGTGAAGAAGCAGCACTGACGGTAATTCAGATGCTGCTCTCTAAATTCTGAGTTAACTACCTGGACGTAAAGACGTAGGCAAAGCGGATGTTGAACAAGCTTCCGCCACCACCGAGAAAGAATCTGGAGCTGAGGTCAAATTTATCCCACTTGTATCCAATGGTAGGCGTGAACCCAAACGCAGTATCTGATGCTCCGCCGCCAGAAGCAAACAAAGGTCCGATTTCTGCCCCAAGGTACACGTTCTCTTCCAGCGTGTATTTGGCTCCACCCTGGAGTGTAAACAGCGTTACACCAGAACCAAATTGAAGGCCGGCAGTCGCCATCCAACTGAATCGATTTTCTATCGGCTTCTCAAATCTGCCCGAGACCCCAAACAAGGTTGCACCACGGCCAAATGAAAGATCAAGGCCGCCAGTGATGTCCTGTGATTGAGCCCGGGAAGTCAAACTAATACCAACGAGGAGGAAAAAGACAACGATTAAAGAGCGAATCATCATGTGCAAATTGATTTTATTGGTTTCAAGAAATAAGATTACATTTTACCTACAACTTCTTTAGCAAACTCGGAGCACTTCAGCATCGTTGCTCCTTCCATCAGGCGATGGAAATCGTACGTTACCCGTTTGGATGCAATGGCATTTTCCAAACCTTTGTAAATCAGATTGGCCGCTTCCTGCCATCCCATGTATTCCAACATCATTGCGCCAGAGAGGATTACAGATCCAGGGTTTACCTTGTCCTGACCTGCATACTTTGGAGCCGTACCGTGTGTGGCTTCAAAAATCGCATACCCGGTCTTGTAGTTGATGTTACCACCTGGAGCAATACCGATTCCGCCAACAATGGCTGCCAATGCATCGGATACATAATCACCGTTGAGGTTGAGCGTAGCAACAACGGAGTACTCATCGGGACGAAGCAGTATTTGCTGAAGAAAGGCATCAGCAATAGAATCTTTGATCACCAGCTTATGACCATTCTTGTTGATAACATGCCATGGGCCTCCGTCAAGTTCAACCGCACCAAACTCTCTTTTTGCCAATTCATATCCCCAGTCCCTGAAGCCACCTTCGGTGAACTTCATGATGTTTCCCTTGTGGACCAGGGTAAGGTTGGGCTTCTTGTGTGTCAATGCAAACTCAAGTGCACTGCGTACCAGGCGCTCGGTGCCTTCGCGTGACACCGGTTTGATACCAATGCCGGAAGACTCAGGAAAGCGAATCTTCTTGTACTGTTTCGGGAAAGCTTCCTTGAATGCCGACATGAATTTCTTGTTGTCTTCACTTCCTTCCTGAAATTCAATACCTGCATAGATGTCCTCTGTGTTTTCACGGAAGATCGTCATGTCTGTCTTATGAGGCTCCTTCACTGGGGAAGGAACACCCTTGAACCACCTGACTGGGCGCACGCAGGCATAGAGGTCAAGATCCTGTCTGAGGGCAACATTCAATGACCGGATACCTCCGCCAACAGGTGTTGTAAGCGGTCCCTTGATGCCCACGAGATACTCCTTGAAAGCTGTGAGCGTTTCCTCCGGCATCCAGTTTCCTGTTTTGTTGAATGCCTTTTCTCCGGCAAGCACTTCCTTCCATTGAATTTTTCTCTTGCCACCGTACGCCTTCTCAACGGCTTTATCAAAGACCAATTGGGATGCTGGCCATATATCGATGCCTGTACCATCTCCTTCGATAAAAGGAATCACCGGCATGTCCGGCACAGTTAACTTTCCGTTGCTGATGGTAATTTTCTGGTTGCTCATAGTTTGTGTTTGAAGTCAGGGGGAATGTTTTATCAGGGGTGTAAATTAGGAAAATAACGACATATTCAAGGTAATTTGACCCACATTCGGTTGTTACTACACCGACGGTTTCTGACTGACCTATCCATGAAAACGATTGTTCTTCTCATTCTCCTGATGACAAGCCAATGGACCTTCGCCCAAACCACGTGCTTGTCTGAAGGGGAGAAACAATTGTACGACCTCATCATGGCCTACCGAAAAACAAAAAAGCTGGGTCCCATTCCCTATTCAGAAAAACTGACCCGCGTCGCACAGGCTCACGTCAGGGACCTCACCGATTATTTTGATAAGGACAATGACACTGGCTGCAATCCGCATAGCTGGTCAAAAAACGGTAACTGGAAACCATGCTGTTATACCTCTGACCACAAGGAGGCTGAATGCATGTGGACGAAGCCCAAAGAAATTGCAGGCTATACAGGAGAAGGCTATGAAATCGCTTTTTACAGTTCGGCCGGTGCTCAACCCTTTGAAAGCCTTGAGGGTTGGAAGCAAAGTGCGGGGCACAATCCCCTGCTCATCAATTCAGGTATCTGGCAGAAGGTTCAATGGAAGGCGATCGGTATTGGCATCTACCGCAATTACTCCGTTGTCTGGTTCGGAGCAACAGAGGATAGCTCGGTCATCCAGAATTGTGATAATTAGTATTTTTCCTCCTCGTTGGGGAATGCACTTGACTTTACATCCTTGACATACTGCTGAACGGCGCCTGTCACCACCGAACTTAGGTCGGCATACCTTCTGAGAAATCTTGGCTTGAATTCCTGGGTAATGCCCAGCATGTCCTGCATCACCAGCACCTGCCCGTCGACAGATCCGGCACCAATACCGATTACAGGAATTCTGACTTGCTTGGCCACCTTTTCCGCCAAAGCAGCCGGGATTTTTTCCAGGACAAGCGCAAAGCATCCGCATTCCTCAAGGAGTTTGGCATCCTCGACCAGTTTTACAGCCTCAGATTCCTCCCGGGCACGAACGGTATACGTTCCAAATTTGTAAATCGATTGAGGTGTCAGGCCCAGGTGGCCCATCACCGGCACGCCGGCACTGAGTATACGAAGCACGGAGTCTTTTACTTCGCTGCCCCCCTCGATCTTTACAGCGTGTGCTCCGGATTCCTTCATGATTCGGATGGATGACCTAAGGGCTTCTCCTGAACTTCCCTGGTAGTAGCCAAATGGGATATCAACTACAACAAGGGCACGCTTCACCGCCTTGACAACGGAAGTCGCATGATAAATCATCTGATCAAGCGTGATGGGCAACGTTGTCTCATTCCCAGCCATCACATTGGATGCCGAGTCACCAACAAGGATGATATCAATGCCCGCCCGGTCAATGATCCTGGCCATACTGTAGTCATAAGCAGTCAGCATGGCAATCTTCTCACCCCTGCCCTTCATTTCCTGCAACTGGTGAGTAGTAATGCGTTTGCGCTCTGGCTTGGGCTGAACAGACATTTGAAAATTTATTTAGTGAAGGTGAACCGTACATGTCTCCCCCAGAACCACCGTGACGTGTTCGTTGAGGCTGGTCGACAGTTCGTAACCGGTGTATTGAGGTTGAATAGGAAACTTGGGGTGACTCCTGTTCACCAGGACGGCTACTTCAATCCTGCGCACTTCGATGTCGAGAAACGGCTTCATGCCGTAGGCCAGCGTACGGCCAGAATTGAGTACATCATCAACCAATACGATGGATTTCTTTTTCAAGGAACTGATCTCAGCGTCGAGAGTAACCTCGCCTCGTTCCGGTGACGACTTGTCAAGCATCACTTTGGTATGAATGACTTTCAACGGTGAAATTTCAGAAAGCTCCTTTCCTATTGCTCGGGCCAAAGCGTACCCCTGGCCATCAATGCCTGCAAGCACAATGGTTTTCTCATCGAAATTGCTTTCGAAAATCTGGAATGCCAGTCGGCGGATTTTCTGCCGCACCTGGTCATCGTTCAAGACCAGCGTCTTTGTTGTCATGCCTCCGGGATAGGAATCATCTTGGTATCCTTGAATGTAGACAGGATGACCATGGATTGCAGATTATCAACCACTTCAATATTAGTAACCTTTTCGAGCATGAGGTTTTGGTAGGAAGGAATATCCGTACAGACAATTTTCAGCATAAAGTCTGCCTGGCCGGTCACATGGTGGCATTCGACAATCTCCTTGATCTCCGCGATGGCATTCATAAACTTGCCGATGTTCTCCTTGTTATGTCCCTTGAGGGATGCCATCACAAAGGTGCTGACACCAAGTCCAACACTGGCACCGTCTACCACAGCGTGGTAGCTCTTAATAACGCCGGCTGTTTCCAGTTTTTTAACGCGCTCCAGTGTAGGTGCAGCGGAAAGCCCAACCTCTTGTGCCAACTGCGCATTGGTAATGTTTGAGTTGGCTTGCAGGAGTTCAAGAATCTTGCGGTCAATTGGGTCAAGCTTAATCTTCATCGGAGGTCCAAATTTAAGGCTAAGTTAACAAGAAGGGTGAATGAACAAGGCCTTTACTGGCGTACAAACCGCATGGTCTTTGTCATCACGGAAGTCCTGACGGTAACCAGGTAAATCCCGGCGGCAAGAAAAGCAAGGTCATGGACAGATTGATTCAGTCCAGGTTGACAAGCGGTATCCCATGCATATTGCACCTGGCCGGTTCCATTGTACACCGTAATGCTTGTGGTACCAGCCACGTCAGCGATCCAGTCGATCTGGAGTGTGCCGGAACTTGGATTTGGATATGGATTGAAAACAACATCCATATCACTCATGGAAATGCATCGCTTATTGTTGTCCGGGCTCACGTCTTGTGGTGAAAGTACATTAGCACAAATGAAGGTCATATCTGTCTGCGTTGGTGAAATCGAGAATGACAACGAGCGCAAGGTTGACTCACCAGGTTTGAGATTCAATGTTACTAATTCATTCACCACTGCCTTTTCAGACAAGAACAAGGCGACTTCCGTTGTGGCTATGGTCACATTGCTGTTGTTGTAAATGGATACAAATGCTTTCAGGTTACCGGTTGCCGGGTCATGGTCAAGATAAAAGTCGGTGAGCTGAAGGTCCACCACCGGCACCAGGACCAGTATAGGAACAGATTTGACATCTGCACAGCCAAATGAGTTGGTTGCTGTCAATTGTGCTGAGTAGTCACCCAGATCAGTAAACGTGTAAATGGGTGACGCAACATTGCTTGCTGAGGGGACTTTGTCGTTGAACAACCATGTGTATTGCGTTGCCTGTTGGGACTGATTTTGAAACTGGACAACCAGTGGCGCCGCGCCCCGGTCAGGTGAAGCGACAAAATCAGCGATGGGTGAAGGGTGAATTGAAATGTTGTTTGACAATGTATACACACAGCCGGATGCATGCGTCGTTGTCATCTTGACATTGAAAGTGCCTGATGTCGGAAATTCATATTGTGCGGGGTTTCCCGAAATCGCATTGCCATCGGCATTCCAGTTCCATCCTGTGATCGCATCTGCCATGGATGGTGTTGCATCGGTAAAAACGGAAGCTTGTCCGGCACAGGGATTTGTTGTCGTGAATGATTGTGAAGGGGGTACTGGAACATCAATGGGTACGGATTTCACCCCTGTACATCCACCGACGGCTGTTACCGTGAGAGACGCACTGAAGCTGCCTGTTGATGTAAACGTATAAACGGGGTTGGTTGTCGTGAACGTTGCCGGCCCGATTTGCCAAAACCTCGATTGAATTCCTCCGCTGGATACATCCGTGAACGATGTCGGTTTGTTCAAACACGAAGGTCCAAGAACAAAATCGGCCACAGGTGAAGCTCCAATCGATATCACTTTGTTCACTGTCTTGAAGCATCCGAAATCAGAAGTGGCCGTCAGATCAACAGAGAATGATCCGCCAGATGTGTAAGTAAACGATGGGTTCTGTGAACCTGAAGTGCTCCCCATTGGATCTCCAAAGGCCCAAGCCCAATGAGTGATGTTGCTGTCTGTGAGTGGCGGTGTTGTATTCTGAAAGGGTGTTGGCGTATTGCTGCAGGAAAATGGCGGCAGGCCAACAGAAAAATCTGGCTGGGGAACTGAATAAATCTGAATAGGCTTTGTTGTTTGATTCTGGCAGCCCGCGAGATTGTTCCCCGTGAGCGTCACCTGAAAAACGCCAGGGTTTGAATACGCATGCGACGGTGAGGCAGTCCCCGATGTCGGTGAACCGTCGCCAAAACTCCATGAATATCCGGCATCAGCGCCGGAGGACGAATTGGTAAAATTCACAGCGACCCCGCTGCAATCATCATTCATGGAAAAATCTACAAGGGGTCCTGTCAAAACGGTTCCTATTATTTTGGTCATCTCATTGGTGCAGCCAGGAATGATAGCCTTGAGGCGCAGTTCCTGCGAAGT
>JAEUUD010000349.1 GCA_016787625.1 Cyclobacteriaceae bacterium | reverse complement strand
GACCTTTTTGACCACGTCTTCGACTTCTTGCTTTATCGAATAGTTGGAATTCAAAATAATATCAGCGTATCGGTGTGAGTATACTTCGAAATTCATGGTGCAGTGCTTTTTAGATTATCAAAAGTAAAATTAATCCATCAAAGTGCCGAAAAGCCCTGCTTTCCTTTTTGAGATAGTCTCATCAAAATGGCGACTCTATTAAAAGACGGATAATCAATAGAAAACTTGCTTATCGATGGATCATCCAGGTCTGAGGAAGTGTAACTGCTCAGCCTGATGAGATAACTACGCCAACCGTACTAAACGACCAAGCCCATGCTCCCAGCACGGGCCCAGTTACTACACAGCTAAAATGTTGAGATCCCTATTCCCCCGATTACTACTAAACGAATCCCTGTACATCTTTATTCCCAATTACAGGTCGGCTTTTTCAGTTCCTTTCGAAGCGAGAAGTACAAGGCAGTTAAATTCGAAGTGCTAAAGAAGAAGAATTAGATCTAAAAGCTCATTTGCGCTGGGCATCCAGGCGCACCTTTGCTTCCCTGGCGGTCTTCAACAACTGGTCAAGCTTTTCGCGAGAGTAGAAACTTCCACGCTTTACCACGGCATTAATTTTCCGCAATCCCTTGACATCCACTAAAGGGTTCTCGTCCAGTAATACCAAATCTGCCAATGCTCCACTCTTAATGATTCCTATCTTCTTGTCAGCATCAAAGTACGATGGGCCATTTCGAGTAGCGGTTTGTAGAACCTGAAGTGGCGTCAGGCCAGCTTCCTGGAAGATCTCCAGTTCCTGGATCAGGGATTCGGCCGGGTACACATAGGTGTTTAATGC
>JAEUUD010000348.1 GCA_016787625.1 Cyclobacteriaceae bacterium | reverse complement strand
CTGTTGTTCAAGAAGCTGGCAACCTTACGAACGGATGCTAAACTTTTTAAGAAGGTTGATGAATTGGAGTGGCGAGGTCCTACGGCTTCTTTTGAGAAATTTACGATGGAAGCGAAGGAGCCAAAATTATTCAAGCGCGCCCAGGAGTTGGCCAGGAAGCTGAAGAAATCCTGAGCTATTTCGCTTGACCGCCAAACGCTTCCCAGTCAAAACCGGTTTCCGCCCGGTTATGCCTCAGCGCCGGGATTTGAGTGGTGATGATCAATGTTGTTTCTCCAATTTCCGCGCGATGATGCTGAGGGATTTTTAGCTTCTCCGCCTTCACCATCCTGAACTTCGCCTGTGGATTCACCGTCAAAACCGTTTCCTTCAGCCTGTTGATGTTGTTCATCCCATACATAAGGACGATATCGGGTCTATGGCTGGCTATCTTGGTGAGGATGCTATGAATCCTTGGCAGGAACAGGTGATCTTCATACTGTTCACGGCTTTTTAAGTGTTGGGCCGACGGCATATCCAGCCAACTGTAGTACCATGCATGGTTGTGGGGAGCGGGGAGCGGGTAAAGCTTGATGAGGGCTTCTGACTTGGACGCAAAGGTGTACTTCTGATAGGAGAGCATGTCTGGTTGAGACTCGCCACGGTATGCGTGAGAAAATGCAATGAGGTTTTTCCATACACCATTGAGCAGGCCCTGATCACCAAACCTGTAGTCGAAGAGATTCTTGTAAGTCGTCGCCTTTGGTCCTGAGATGCGTAGTGCGGCGTGCTTGTACAGTTCCCTGATATCGCACAGGGTTGGTTGGGAGACTCCAGGATGGCTGTCGTGGAAATAGT
>JAEUUD010000347.1 GCA_016787625.1 Cyclobacteriaceae bacterium | reverse complement strand
GCGGTGAAGCGGCGGGTTCAAGACGTACTGATTAGATCTTCTCAACACGAACGGCATTCATGCCCTTCTTGCCGCGCTCAACGTCGAAGCGAACGTGGTCGTTCTCACGAATCTGGTCGATGAGGCCCGTCTTGTGCACAAAGAGATCTTCCGAAGAATCGGACGGGGTGATAAAGCCAAAGCCTTTTTCGTTGTTGAAGAACTTAACTACTCCTTCTTTCATGGTAATTGTTATTTATGGTTTAAAGAATTCTTGATTATGCCGGGCGCTTGAAGTTTTTGGGCGGTTCGTTGGTAAACTGGCCATTCTCGTCAACGTAGACGATCATGTCTTCCAGTGCACCGCCTTTCGCATTCTTCTTGCGTTCTTCCTTGCGCTCCTCTTTTTCCTGCCGCTTTTTCCGGCGCTGTTGTTCCTTCTGTTTCTTGATGAATGCGTTGTTCGATTTTGCCATAAGTGCCTCTTGGTTTCCCCCACTAACCGTCTTATTCAACGGTTGGTTCAAGTTGCGGAGGTCATCACGGAAAAGCAGTCTATTCGGCTGCCTCGCCGTCGGTTAATGTCAAAATGATTGGGAAATGAGGAAATGCCCAGGTTCAGGCAGTTCCGATTCGGAATGATTCTGTCAAAAACTGTACAAATGTAACCGAATCTTCCCCCATTACCTAACGAATGGGGCAAATTCTCCCAAAAGTCGATAACGACTAGTCCATGGACCATGGACCATCGATCATCGACCATGGACCACCGACTATCGACTAATTGATCCCCTCCCCCTTCTCCAGCTTCTTGATCATTCCCTCGATGTTGGTCTTATTGTTGGCGTTGGTCTCGACCT
>JAEUUD010000346.1 GCA_016787625.1 Cyclobacteriaceae bacterium | reverse complement strand
ACTGCCATCCCAGTTTACGTAGAGATGATATGCCAAAAATACCCCATCAATCATCGGCCACAGGGATGCAGGCAATACCATGCACCGGAGTAGCTATGGGTATGTGGTACCAGGAGCAAATGCAATTACACGATGCCACAAAACCATTACCGGTTGCCGTATGTTCCTTAGGCGATGCATCAGTTACCGAAGGCGAAGTAGCCGAAGCATTTCAAATGTCTGTACTTAAATCGTTGCCTATATTATATGTGGTACAGGATAATGGTTGGGATATATCAGCCAATGCCAATGAAACACGTAACATGAATGCTGCAGAATATGCACAAGGGTTTAAAGGCATGAAAGTATATAGCATTGACGGTACCGATTTTGAAACCTGCTACAATACCGTTGCCGAGATTTTAAATTACATCCGTACAGAACGTAAACCTGTATTACTGCATGCGCAAGTGCCGTTATTAAACCATCATACATCAGGTGTGCGTAAGGAGTGGTATCGGGATGATTTAGACGAAGCACAACAACGCGACCCATTTCCGAAATTTACTTTGGCGCTTATTAATTATGGTGTTGATGCCGAATCGTTAAGCAATTTGCAACAAGAAGCACAGCAATGTGTGTTAACTGATTTTGAAAAGGCGCGTATTGCACCCGACCCGCAACCATCCGATTTATTTACGCATGATTTTGCGCCTACGCCCGTAACACATGAACAAGGTAACAGACAACCGGCCGGTAAGGAAAAAACCGTAATGGTTGATAGTGCCTTATTTGCAATCAGAGAGTTAATGGCCAAACACCCCGAATGTTTGTTGTATGGCCAAGATGTTGGCCGCAGGCTT
>JAEUUD010000345.1 GCA_016787625.1 Cyclobacteriaceae bacterium | reverse complement strand
CTTACCTTTTCTGAAAGATCTGCAGCTTTTTGCCATACAATTAGTTTCTCAAATTTAAACGACATAATAGTTTAATTTAGCTAACGTGAGGATTCTTTAGTAAGACTTCCGGTCTCTTTAACTTCCAGACTTTCGGACGCTATTCATCATCAATAAACCGTTTCGTAATGGGCTGGTACGAGTCTATTCTTCTGTCGCGCAGGAATGGCCAGTGCGTTCGGTATGAATCTGTTTTATTCAAATCCAGCTCAATCACATTAACTTCTTCTTTATCATGCGATGCTAAGTACAATATTCTTCCGAAGGGATTGGTTACAAATGATCCTCCCCAGAATTTCATCGCGCCATTTTGTTCAAGCCCAACCCGGTTTACACTCACCACATGCACTCCGTTGGCAACCGCGTGACTTCGCTGAATGGTCTGCCAGGCATTGTACTGCTCTGAATTGGTGGATTCGTCTTGTGCCGTGGCCCACCCGATAGCCGTTGGGTAAAATAATATTTCTGCTCCCATTAATGAAGTAATGCGGGCGCCTTCCGGATACCATTGGTCCCAACAAATCAGAACTCCGATGGTCGCGAATTTTGTTTTAAAAACTTTGTACCCCAAATCACCAGGGGTAAAGTAAAACTTCTCATAGTAAGCTGGATCATCCGGAATGTGCATCTTCCGGTACTTACCAAGGTAGACTCCGTCCGCATCCAGCACCGCAGTTGTATTGTGATAGATTCCCTGGGTGCGCTTTTCAAACAATGAAGCAATAATCACCACACCAAGTTCTTTTGCTAAGGCTGAAAGAACATCAGTAGACGGACCAGGAATAGGCTCGGCCAACTTGAAGTTTTCATA
>JAEUUD010000344.1 GCA_016787625.1 Cyclobacteriaceae bacterium | reverse complement strand
CTCCAGCGCGACGATCTTGCGGAGAATGGTTCCGGCGGTGGCCGTCGATATCTTGCCGTAACCCTCCTTGATCTCGGCCGCCCCCGCTCCTTCCGACAAGTAATTCAACACCTTTTTGAGATCGTTGAGATCCACAATGGGAAGATCCTTGTCATCGGCATATTTGAAGAGGATCATCAGCACGCTGCTCTGCACATCATTCAACTCAAGCACCTTGCTGAGCAAGACCGGCCCGAATTCCGTTACCGTGGCGCGCATCTGGGCACCCAATTTTCCGCTAAGGGAATACAGCTCCACCGGAAAGGCTGATGGAGAATAGGTAATGCCCAGGGCCCCGGCACGCTCCGTAATCTTGTCGTTGGCCACCCCCTCGGCCGCTATCCCCGACAAATCCCCTTTCATATCCGGCATGAATACCGGAACACCGGCCGCTGAAAGCTGCTCCGCGATCAGTTGGAGCGTCCGGGTTTTGCCAGACCCCGTGGCTCCGGTTACCAAGCCATGGCGATTCATCATCCGCAACGGGAGATTAACCCTGGCCTCGGGGACAATGGAACCCTGAAAAACGCCGGCACCGAGATAAATGGAAGCGCCCGTCGGCGAATACGAGCTATTTATCGCCGAAATAAACTTATCAGTTGACATAAATCAGGAACTAAAACGAAAAAAGACCAACAGCTGGTCCACCAATATCGGTAAATTTGATCACGCTAAATCACTCACCCCATGAAATCACTATTCGCCTGCCTGTTGTGTATTTCCATACTCCCCTGCTGGGGACAGGAAACCCCGGAACAGACCTTGCTGAAAATGGAGGACCAGCGGTTACAAGCCATCATCACGAAGGATAC
>JAEUUD010000343.1 GCA_016787625.1 Cyclobacteriaceae bacterium | reverse complement strand
AATAAGATGGACCGCATCGGCGCGGATTTTTTTAACGTCGTTAATATGATGAAAGACCGTCTTGGCGCGCACGCAGTTCCTGTCACTTTCCCTATGGGCGAAGGCGACATGTTCAACGGCGTGATCGACCTGGTTGAGATGAAAGCAATTATTTTCGACGAAGCATCGCAGGGCATGAAATGGGATGAGACGGAGATCCCTAAAGATCTTATGGATAAAGCGCTTCATGCGCGGCAGTTCATGATCGAACAAATAGCTGATTACGACGAAGTATTGATGGAAAAATATTTGAATGGCGGAGAGATCACCAAACAAGAGATCATGAAAGCCATTCATCAAGGTACGCTAAAGTGCGCGATCACGCCGGTTTTGTGCGGTTCTTCTTTCAAGAACAAAGGCGTGCAGCGTTTACTTGACGCGGTCATTGAGTTTCTCCCGAATCCGCTGGAAACGGGCGCACTTAAAGGACTTGATCCGGACGACCATTCTGTGGAACTCGAACGTCAAATCGACGATAAAGAAAAATTCTGCGCCTTGGCGTTTAAGATCATGACCGATCCATTCGTCGGTAAACTGACGTTTATTCGTGTTTATTCCGGCATGCTTAAGGCCGGCTCTTACGTTCTTAACGTGGCCACAGGCAAAAAAGAACGCGTTGGCCGTGTACTGCAGATGCATGCTAACCATCGTGAAGATATTGATGCGTGTTACTCAGGCGACATTTGTGCCGCTGTCGGGTTGAAATTCACCAAAACCGGCGACACGCTCAGCGCAGAAGATTCGCCGATCTTATTGGAAAAAATGATTTTCCCTGATCCGGTTATCGAAGTGGCGATAGAGCCGAAAACGAAAG
>JAEUUD010000342.1 GCA_016787625.1 Cyclobacteriaceae bacterium | reverse complement strand
GATGTCGTTATCATCGATACGGCCGGTCGACTTCACACGAAAGTGAATCTCATGGCGGAGCTCTCGAAAATACGTCGCGTGATGCAGAAAGTACTCGCTGATGCTCCGCACGAAGTACTCTTGGTGCTCGATGGCAGCACTGGCCAAAATGCAGTCATCCAGGCCCGGGAGTTCACCAAAGCAACGGATGTGACGGCACTTGCTATCACGAAACTCGACGGCACAGCCAAGGGCGGCGTCGTCATCGGCATTTCTGATGAATTCAGGATCCCGGTCAAGTATATCGGCGTTGGCGAACGCGTGGAAGACCTCCAGGTGTTCAACCGGGAAGAATTTGTCGATTCGTTGTTCAGGAAAGACTGATCAGGGTACCGGAAGGGTAACGGCCGGCTTCTTTTTGCGCTCGAACGGGATGCGCCAGAATACCTGGTAGTTGAACCCCCAGGTGCTTCCCCCGCCGATCACCCCGTACCCGGGAACATCATACGTAGATAATTCCCCATTGCCTCTCACGGACAGCCCCAGTTTCAACCTGGACGTGAAGCCCATCCAGAATTCCTTCCACACTTTTACCCGCAGGCCGGCGACGATTTCTCCCCATGCCGCGCTCGCATTGGGATTGCTGAGCGCGTATTGTTGTGTGCCGAAATAGGGGTCTTCCACCGTGAGGTTCAGGCGCTCGGAAAAGGAAGACCTCGCGTATCGCAGGCCGAAAAACAGCATGTTGCGGTCCGGGTCCTTCTTCAGGATGCTTACATCCACTCCCGCCCGCCAATAGGTTCCTTCATTATGATAATCGCCACCGTTGACCATGGTCTCATCCTTCCCCCATCGGCCATAATCTCCCACCAGGTAGAAC
>JAEUUD010000341.1 GCA_016787625.1 Cyclobacteriaceae bacterium | reverse complement strand
GCTGTAGGCACGGGCCTGGACAAGCTGGTCGTCTGCCTTAAAGTCATTGAGGTAAACGATCGCCAGGGGATATTTTCCCTGCTTCAGGCAAATGGCGCCGGCATAGAAATTGGCCAGGTTACCGGCCGGGGTCATTCCGTAGTCTTCGACGATCTGCTTGAAGCCAAGGTGGTTGCCATCGCCCTCGAGGGCCAGGTTGAGGCTGTCGGCTTCGAAGTACCGAACGGCCTGGAACATCTCCCGCTGGGCCTGGTCGTCCTGGCTGTCGATGTAATAACGCCAGCCGAAGTATCCGCCTACGACGAGGATCAAGGCACCCAACACGCCGAATACGATTTTGGGGTTATGTTCGATCCATTGCTCGATGCCGGTCACCTTTTCGGCAATCACTTCCGGGTTCTCGAGGACATCCTTGTTTTCTTCGTTTTTTGCCATGTTCTTCAAAAAGTAAGCCCTTCCGCCAGCTACCAGGTTCAATTCCAGAGGGGCAGAAGGGCTGCAAAACTATACATTCGGGCCCATTTAACAAATGGTCGATGGTCCTTAGTCGATAGCCCATGGCCAGTCCATTGAAGGGTCATACCTCCATGGACCATGGACTACTCAGTCAATGGCAAAGGGATAATCTTGCTGGACGTAGATGTCCTTCATCGCCTCTTTGGGGTCGGGGAAGTTGGACTCCTCGGCAAACTTCACGCTGTCTTCCACCTGGGCATTGATTTTTTCTACGATGGCGTCCAGCTCCTTTTCGGTAGCATATTTCCTTTCAAGGATAGTGCCGCGCACGACTTCGATGGGGTCCCGCTTCTTGTATTCATCTACTTCTTCCTTCGTGCGGTATTTGTGGGGGTCGGACATCGAGTG
>JAEUUD010000340.1 GCA_016787625.1 Cyclobacteriaceae bacterium | reverse complement strand
TAGGTAATCATGATTATGGTGATTATATTGCTTGGGAAAGTGCAACTGAGAAGAATGAAAATCTTAATCGCATAAAATCCTATCATCAGCAAATGGGTTGGCAATTGTTACTTGACGATTATACCTATATTGAAAATGATGGCCATCAAATTGGTTTAATAGGTGTGCAGAATTGGAGTACACATTTGCGGTTTCCAAAATATGGCAATTTGCAAAAGGCAACAGCAAATTATAAACCTACGGCTTTTAATATTTTGCTTTCGCATGACCCATCGCATTGGCAAGGTGAAGTTTTATCGAAGTACCCATTTATCGATCTAACTTTATCAGGGCATACACATGGTTTTCAGTTTGGTATTGAAGTACCCGGTATAAAATGGAGCCCGGTGCAATATGTTTACAAACAATGGGCGGGCTTATATAATAAAGGCCACCAATATTTATATGTAAACCGGGGATTTGGTTTTTTAGGATATCCGGGTAGGGTAGGCATTTCGCCCGAAATTACAGTTATCGAATTGCAAAAAGCTTAAGGCATTGTTATCAGTGTAGCATAGCCATATTCAAAAATTACATTTGCGGCTATTATCAATAAAACAAAATTAAATGAAACAAGCATCTCTTATTTTAAACAGTATTTTACTGGTAGCAGTAGCATTACTTTTTTATAAAGTATATAATCAGCCATCACCGGTAGCTGCATTGCCTGCCAAGGCTGCCAACAATAGCACCGGTATTTATTATGTGGATGCCGATTCGCTTTTCGAAAAATATAATTACTATAAAAACTCAAAATCGTTATTAGAAAAAAAGGAAGACAGCATTAAAACGCTTCTTGAAAAACGCAGTGAGGCATTACAAAACGA
>JAEUUD010000033.1 GCA_016787625.1 Cyclobacteriaceae bacterium | reverse complement strand
TGGTCACCTCTTTTTCTTTCATAAACACTTTGGTGACCTTCGTCTCATTGTTCCTCCAAATTTCTGCGGGGATATGCTCTGTTTCCTTTGTGCCGTCCTTATACGTCCACTCAATGATTACCGGCATCACAAGGCCGCCTTTGTTCGTCAATGTCACCTCGTAGAAGTTCTTGTTTTCCATTTTGGAGATCAGCGCTTTATCATCCACGCGTGACTGGAAGTCCCTATAGAATCTTTCGTCTGTAGGAATGACAGTAAAAGGTTCTGGTCCTCCACTGAAATTGTCCGGGTTTGCCGAAGAGGCACCGGCTGTTTCTCCCCCTTTCACGGTCTTACTTTTATTCTCGACGGTGACTTCTGCCTTCTTCACTTTATACCATTTGACCTTTTCGATCGTCTGATCACAGACATCGGTAGTATAGAACCATCCACGCCAGAACCAGTCCAGATCCACGGCAGAGGCGTCCTCCATTGTCCTGAAGAAATCCGCCGGCTTGGGATGCCTGAATGCCCAGCGCGTTGAGTACTCTTTGAACGCCTTGTCAAACAATTCGGGACCCATGACGGTCTCACGAAGCATGTTAAGTCCGGTAGCGCACTTGGCATATTGCTCTGAACCAAACTGAAGTACTTGCTCGGAGTTGGTCATCAGTGGTCGCTTCTGATTTGGATCCCCTTTCATATAGGGAACAATTTCTGCAGCAGGGCCTCTCCTGTTCGGCATGTCTTTGTAGTGCTCAACCTGTGTCCTGTATTGTACAAAAGTATTGACGCCCTCATCCATCCATGTCCATTGACGTTCATCGTTGTTGATGATCATGGGGAAAAAGTTGTGTCCAACCTCATGAATGACGACGCCCACAAGGGCCCACTTGGTTCGGTCAGAAAAAGTCCCGTCTTTGTTGGGTCTGGCTCCATTGAAGCAAATCATCGGATACTCCATACCAATGGAAGCATGGTGAACGGATGTCGCGTGCGGATAAGGATAGTCGATGGTGTACTTGGAATAAGTAATGAGCGCTGCACGAACGGCCTTCGTTGACTCCTGTTCCCAAAGTGGATTCCCCTCTTTGGGATAGTAAGACATCGCAAGCGGCGTCTTGTCTCCAACCTTCACCGCCTGAGCATCCCAGATAAATTTCCTTGATGTGGCAAAAGCAAAGTCGCGGACATTCTCAGCTTTGAACTTCCAGGTTTTCTTTTCTCTCACTTTTGTTTTTTCACGCTGGATGGCTTCCGCTTGTGTAGCGATGACCATCGGTTTGTCAAATGAGGATTTTGCTTTCTCGAAACGATCCAATTGTTCGGTTGTCAGCACTTCTTTTGGATTCTGGATCATTCCGGTTGCAGCAACAATATGATCTGCCGGTACAGTGAGGTTCACGACATAGTCACCAAAAGTCAACGTAAACTCACCCTGACCAAGGAACTGTTTTGTCTGCCAGCCAACGACATCATCATAGACACACATTCTTGGAAACCATTGTCCGATGATATAAGAATAGTTTCCATCCGCAGGGAAATACTCCATGCCGCTCCGTCCATCGTTGCGGGTCGCTCCATGCATACGGTCATTGATATTGAATGACCAGTCTACGGAAAATGCGAATTGCTTCCCGGGTGCAAGCGGCTGAATCAAATCAACGCGCATCATTGTGCTTACAACCGTGTACTTGAGGTTTCGGTTAGCCGCATCACGAACGCCTTTGATCTTGAATCCACCATCGAAATCAAACAAGTCAAGATCCTGCGCCATCTTCCTGGTGTTTGAGGAATCCTTGATGGCCGTCACTTCTGCGCTTCGAAGTTTGTTGTCTTTGGCGTTAATATTCTGATCCACCTGCAGCCAGAGGTATGTCAGGGCATCGGGTGAATTATTATAGTACGTGATGGTTTCAGATCCCGTGATGCTCTGATTGTCATCATTCAATTCAGCGTTGATGACATAGTCAGCACGTTGCTGCCAGTATTTAGGTCCCGGTGCTCCGGAACCCGACCGGTACTCATTGGGTGTTGGAAGCAGCTGATCCAACTGCTCGAATTTTCCCTGCCATTTGGCTGGTTCAGTGGCCTGCTGACCGTAGGTCAGGGCGGAAACAAGAATGAACAATAAGCTAAGGGTCCTCATAAGTAAGCGTAAGTTTCTTTTTGAAATGGTTATCCTGGAATTCTATCCTTGATCAGCATCAGTGCTATGCCGGCAACGGCGGACGAGATGATTATTCTCCAATCTCGCCGGCTGGCACCTCCAAGGTTGATGACAATAAAACTAACCGCAAGAAAAATCCCAACGATTATTATCTGGCCGAATTCCAGACCTATATTAAAGGCAAATAATTGCATGGCAAGGCTTTGATCCTTGCCCAAAAGGGCCCTCAGGTAGTTGGAAAAGCCCATTCCATGGATCAGTCCAAAAAACAAGGCAAAGGCATAGTTGATCTGGACCCCGGCGGTCTGGAAGAGGTTTTCCTTACGGAATAAGTTAGACACGGTCGTGACAAGGATGGTGAGTGGAATGAAAAACTCAACCCACGCCACATTCACCGATATGAGGTTGAGGGTGGCCAAGGCGAGTGTTACAGAATGACCAACGGTAAAGGCGGTGACAAGAATCAGGATTTGTTTCCAGTCACTGACTACATACACCGCACAGAGCGCCAGGACAAAAAGAATATGGTCATATCCATTGGCATAATCGAGAATATGATCCTTGCCAAGAACAAAGTACAATTGGAATTCTGACATAGCTGATTACAAGTATAGGTGAAAAATTCGTCTTACTTTTGGTCGCATGATCCTGCTGTCGTTACTGTTTTACATCCTGCACCCTATTCATGTTTCTGTAACAGAAATTGAGTATAGTGAAAAGCACAAGTCACTCCAGATTATATCAAGAATCTTCATTGACGACCTTGAACTCTCTATTCGTGCAAAGCTGAATGATGAGACGTTGGATATCCTTCATCCAAAAACAGGATTAACCACCGACAAACTGGTACAGGATTATCTGCAAGACCATTTCAGGGTCCGGCTCGATGGAAAGCCAGTCAAGATCAACTTCCTCGCCCACGAGATTGAAGATGTCGCCATCATCTGTTACCTGGAAATTGAGGGTATTAAAAAACTGAAAACCATCGAGGTCACCAATTCAGTTATTCAGGAAACTCACAACGATCAATCCAACCTGGTTCATGTCACCTACAAAGGACCCATAAAAAGCCTACGATTGACCAGAGAGAACCCAACGGGATCACTCGACATTGCGTTGAAAAAATAGCCATCAAAATTTATGCGAACGAAAATTGTTGCCGGCAACTGGAAGATGAACAAAACCTTATCGGAGGCACAGGCGCTGACAACTCAGGTGCTCGGCCTCTGCAGCGCTGAAGTCTCTGCTCCTGTTAAGGTCATATTGTGTGTGCCCTATCCATATCTGCCGGTTTTGACTCCTCAAGTAAAGCATTCCAAGGTTGACATCGGTGCACAGAACTGCAGTGAGCATGATGCCGGTGCTTACACCGGTGAAGTATCTGCGGCCATGTTGAAGTCCATGAATGTTCCATATGTCATTTTGGGGCACAGCGAACGCCGGCAATATTTTCATGAAACCGGAAAGCTCCTTGCCGCTAAAGTTGACCGCGCCCTCGCACATCAACTCATCCCGATCTTCTGCTGTGGAGAGTCCCTGGATATTCGTGAGAAGGGAACGCACGAAAGCCTGGTTCGGCAGCAGGTGGAGGAGGCGCTCTTTCATCTATCGGCGGAGGTCATTAGCAAAATCGTTGTTGCCTATGAACCTGTATGGGCTATCGGTACCGGAAAAACGGCCACAACACAACAGGCCCAGGATATGCACGCCGTTATACGAAAACAACTGGTCGGGAAGTATGGCGATGCGGTAGCTCAGGCAATACCCATTCTTTATGGAGGAAGCGTCAAGCCTGATAACGCGAAGGAGCTATTTTCATGTCCCGATGTGGATGGAGGACTTGTAGGCGGCGCTTCATTGAAAGCGCGCGACTTCGTCGATATTGTCAAGTGTGCCTGAGCATCAATCAGCCTTTCATCCACTCAAACACCGTGTAGTGTTCTCCGTTCATTCCTAACGCAGCATATACATCCTGAGCATGACGGTTCTTTTTGTCCACGTAAAGCCTGATTCCTTTCAGGTCAGGGTCGTTTTCAACGAGGTCACGGATATGCTGATATAGCTTTTTGTAAACTCCCTTTCCTCTCCAGCCAGCACTTACATAGACGGACTGAATCCAGATGACCGTGCCACACCGCCAGTCGCTCCATTCATAGGTTGTCATCAGGCAACCGATAACTTCTCCTCCTTCCTCTGCAACGTAATACTTCCCTTTGGTTGGATCTTTCATCAACCGATGAACCCCTTGTGTGAGCGGAAGAATTTCCAGTTGAACGTTTTCGGTTTCCAGCGCCATCTTGAGTTGGAAGTCCAATATGGACGGTACGTCTGCCAGTTTGGCTTCGCGGGTGATCATGACTTCAGCGCCTTGCGTATGTCACTGATGAGATCATCAACACCTTCAATACCCACTGAAAACCGCAGGAGGTTGTCAGAAATACCGGCCTTCGCACGTTCCGCAGGAGTGAGCTTTGCATGAGAGGTGCGCACAGAAGAACAAATGGTTGACTCTACGCCGCCAAGGCTCACGGCCTTATGTATCAGTGTCAGGCGTTTCATAAACCCTTCAGGATCCTTCTTCACGTCAAAGGACATCATCCCCCCGAATCCACCGGTCATTTGCTTTTTGGCTACCCGGTAATTCGGATGATCAGAAAGTCCCGGGTAGTAAACCCGATCAATTCCCTTTTCAGACTGTAGAAATTTTGCCAATGTCATGGCATTGGCATTCTGCTGTTGAACGCGGAGAACCATGGTCTTGAGGCTGCGCTCCACGAGATAACACGTGCTGGCATCAAGCACTCCCCCAAAGTGCATAGCGCTTCCTTTTATTTGAGAGATAATTTTCTTTGATGACAGCGCAAACCCACACATCAAATCGCTATGTCCACCGATGTACTTGGTGCCGCTGTGAAGCACAACATCGATACCAAGGTCAATGGGATTCTGATTAACAGGTGATGCAAAGGTATTATCGATCATGGTGATCAGTCGGTACTTCTTTGCAATTTTTGCTACAGCACCAATGTCCGTGATCTTCAGCAATGGATTCGATGGGGTTTCTATGTAAAGTACCCTGGTGTTCTTGGTGATCGCTTTTTCAAAATTTTCAGGATATGATCCGTCAACCAGGGTATGCTGGATGCCATAGCGGGCGAATTCATTCAGGGTGGCGTGATGAGTTCCTCCATACAAGTCATTCTGAAGGACAACATGATCGCCGGTCTTTAGTACAGCAAATAAGGATGTCATGATCGCAGCCATACCCGTGCTGAACACCAGCCCATCTTCTGCATGTTCGAGTGCAGCCATCTTGGCGACGACAGCAGACTGGTTAGGGGTATTGAAATACCTCGGGTACCTGACTTCTTTTTCGTAATCGTAGGCGGATGAGGTGAAAATGGGTGTGGCTCGGCCGCCATGCTGTGAATCCCCATGGGATCCTGCGCTGACGGCAAGGGTCTGTATAGAAAGCGGCTTTTTCATGTCTTAAAGTAACGAAATGAATGAGGCGAAGAAATCAGTTTATTATAGAGTGCCCTGACGATTCCACCCGGGAATTCCGGAATTGTCGGAAAAAAATGGAAAATTAAGAGAGTAAAATTGTGCAAATGACCACCGTACGATTGGAATTGAACAAGATTCAAATCCACCGGCCAAAGGAACGCTGGAAGGTATATTTTGTCGTGGCCACGGACCATCCAAATGAACCTGATCAGGTGATGGTATCCGTTGTTCCAGGCACCCCAATCCTTGTCGTCCCGGAACAAAATAATGTTGTTCACTTCGAGCCGAAAGGAGCTGGCTCTGAGGGGTTGCTTTTGCTCACGCGCAAAATGCCTAAGAGTCGTGAAATCAACGTTCATTTCCATGTGATGCATTCGAGGCGTGCAAACAGGGAAATCGGAACGGTGTTGAAGAAAATTGAAGGAGGTGTTCAGGGCAAAGTGCTGGGGGCCACGTCGGAGTTATTAGGAACTTCAGCTCCCTGGTTGACAATTGCCCGCTCCGGCCTGCCGCTCATTGGTCAGGTACTTGCTTCCCTTCCTGACCGGCCATTGGGATTTGTCAGTATGTTCGAACGATTCGGTCCTGAATTCGAGCGTGAAGCTGAAATCGATCGCGAGAGTCGTGGAGGACATATCACGGTAGTATACAGTTGGTCAGTGGTTTAGATTTTCAAACCATTCAATCGATCTGTCCCATATATTTCGGATATTTCTCTCTTAATCCTAACCACCATGAGATCACTGCTTGCTGTCGCATTGGCATCCCTGCTAGTATCATCCGCTCTCGGCCAAAAGTCAAAATCCAAGACTGAAGTCGCTACTACTTCCTCCTTTGAGGCAGAAAAGTACAAGGGGCTCAAATGGCGCAGCATCGGCCCATTCAGGGGTGGCCGTGCCAACGCCATTGCTGGTGATCCATCCAATCAGATGGTCTTTTTTGTTGGCTACACCGGAGGTGGTCTTTCGCGCACCGAGGATGGTGGTACGACATGGAAGAATATTTCCGACGGATACTTCAAGGTAGGCTCTATTGGTGATATCGCTGTGTGCGAATCTGATCCAAATGTGATTTACGTTGGAACCGGTGAGCACGCCGTGCGTGGTGTGATGACATCTTATGGTGACGGTGTTTATAAATCCACCGATGGCGGCAAGACCTGGAAGAATGTGGGTCTTGAAAAGACGCGACACATTTCCGACGTAGTGATTCACCCAGCCAATCCCGATATCGTCTATGTGGCCGCGCAAGGACCTGTACACGGCGCAAGCCCCGACCGGGGCATTTACAAATCAACCGACGGGGGCGTCACGTGGAAGAAAACACTCAGTGTAGACGACAATACGGGTGCTTCGTCGCTGAGTATGGACATGACCAATCCGCGCATTCTCTATGCAGCAACCTGGCAACATCGTCGTTATCCCTGGAAAGTGGAGAGTGGCGGCCCGGGATCCAACCTATGGAAGTCAACCGATGCAGGTGAAACCTGGACAAAAATCAATGAAGGCCTTCCGAAAGAATTAGGCAAAATGGGTATTAGTGTTTCCCGTGCCAATCCAAACCGTGTCTTCGCTATTGTCGAAGCTGAAAAAGCAAAGGCCGGATTATATCGCTCTGACGACGGGGGCAAGAAATGGAACTTACTCAGCAGCGATCAAAACATTACTTCAAGATCCTGGTACTACATGGAAGTGTTTGCCGACCCAGTCAATGCTGACATTGTCTACGTACTTAATGCCCCCATGATGAGGTCGATCGACGGCGGAAGGACATTCGGCAACATTTCTGTAGGACATGGGGATACGCATGATTTGTGGATCAATCACAAAAACAACCTCAACCTTGCTTTGGCGGATGACGGCGGCGGAGAAATCAGTTACAACCAGGGCAAGTCGTGGTCTGCTATTAACAATCAGGCGACAGCGCAATTCTATCGTGTCAATGTCGACAA
Organism: Cyclobacteriaceae bacterium; assembly: GCA_016787625.1. Taxonomy (GTDB): domain Bacteria; phylum Bacteroidota; class Bacteroidia; order Cytophagales; family Cyclobacteriaceae; genus ELB16-189. The sequence continues at coordinate 15,429 of JAEUUD010000033.1, read as the reverse complement.
CCAATTTCCTTACTGGGTATACGGTGGTCAGCAGGACAACACATCAGTCGCTACGCCGAGTCGCAACGGCAGTTTCGGCATCACGGAGAAAGACTGGAAAAATGGTCCAGGATGTGAAAGTGCCTGGGTAGCATTCAACGACTTTAACAATCCGGAACTCCTCTACGGAGGATGCTATCAGGGTCAGATCGATGTGCTTGACACACGAACCGGTGAAGTCAAGGATATTCAGGAATACCCTTCCATCAATCTCGCCTGGGCTCCGAAAAAAATGAAGTACCGCTTCAACTGGAATGCGCCGCTGGTCAACTCCCCTTTTGATGCAAAGACCATGTATCATGCCGGCAATGTATTGTTCAAAACAACCGACGGTGGCATGAGCTGGGCTCCAATTAGTCCGGATCTCACCCGCAATGACACGACAAAGCAGGATGTGAGCGGAGGGCCGATCACCAATGAAGGAGCCGGCGGAGAAAATTACAACACCATTTATTATGTGACAGAATCCTCAAGGGAAAAGGGCGTGATTTATACAGGAAGTGATTGTGGCCTTGTTCACATAACCAGGGACGCAGGCAAAACATGGTCGAACATAACGCCAAAGGATATGCCAGAAGCAATGATTCATTCCATTGAAGTCTCTCCGCATGATCCTGGCACCGTTTATATCAGTCCATCCCGATACAAATTCAATGACTACAACAACATGACCATGAAGTCAACCGACTACGGTAAAACGTGGACACGAATTGGCGTTGGGGTGGATCGTGATGACTTCATCAAAGTGATACGCGAAGACAAGGTTGTGAAGGGTATGCTCTACGCGGGCTCCGAACGCGGCTTCTATATCTCATTCAACGGGGGAAACAGCTTTCATAAATTTCAACTCAACCTGCCTGTTGTTCCTGTGACCGATCTGATCATTAAAGACAATGATCTTGTTGCCGCTACAGCCGGTCGCTCATTTTGGATCCTGGATGACCTGAGTGCTATCCAACAAAGCAAAGGTTCTTTCGGTGATGCTGTTGCAAGGATTTTTGCTCCAAAACCTACGTATCGTTTGTCATCTGTTACCATCCCGGATTACATGGGAGATATTCCCGGGCTGGGACGAAATCCGATGAACGGTGTCATTCTTGATTATTATCTCAAAGACAAAGCCGATACGGCCAAGGTCACATTGGAAATTCTTGACATGACTGGAAAGTCCATCCGAAAGTACTCCAACAAGAAAGATGAAGGCTTCAAGCCTTATCCGGGTGGGCCGCCACCCGCCGAGATCATTCCGTCGGAAGCAGGCATCAATCGGTTTGCCTGGGACTTTCGAACGGAGTCCCTCTCCGGGGTACCGGGTGTTTATGTCTATGGAGACTATCGGGGTTATCGGGTGGCTCCAGGCAAGTACAAAGCGAGGCTTTCTGCCAAAGGCCAGGTTTCAGAAATTGAATTGGATTTGATTGCTGATCCTCATATTTCCGCCACCGCCGCTGAGTGGGCTATGCAGCAAGAATTTATGAAGCAAGCCGGCGAGCAATTTGAAGAGATGCACCGGGCTGTGAATTCACTCAGGCAAGTGAAAAAGCAGGTGGACACTTACAACGAATCCCTCAAGAATGTTACGGAGGCAAAAGATTTCGTCAACATGGGTAAGGAACTTAACAAGAAGATCGACAAATGGGAGTCAACCATCATCGAACCACGTTCAAAGAATTTTCAGGATGTGATCAACTTTCCCAACAAACTAAATTCTGAGTTTCTTCAGATTCGTGGCGTTGCTGACCAACACGATCCAAGACTCACGAAGGGTGTTCAGGACCGCGCCAAAGATGTTCAGGCAGAATGGGCGAAGTACAAATTTCAGATGAACCAGCTTATTGAGAAGGATATTGCCGAGTACAACAGGGTCTTCAAAGAGAAGAACATGCCCGCCTTGATGCCTGACAAGAAAGAGAGTCCAATCAACCATTGAGGTTCGGTGGCATGGAGCGGCGACAGCCTCTCTTTCACATTACGCTCCCCACTTCCTCTCCAGGTTCATCGCCCGAGGTAGCAGCACCTCGTCTTCGATGAGTGCATGCACGGCGAGATCTTTTTCAAACACCTGAAGTTGTGATAAAAGTATCCGGTAAGGCGTCTCGCTGGTGAGCGGTGGTGAGTATCGCAGAATGGCTTCACGCACTTCTGCAAGGTCTTTTTCAGTATCGTGGTGGTGGATGAGAAACGTATTCAGTGAATAGGCCGGACGAGCCTGATAAGAAGCCTTACCCTCCTCAACGCGCGCGAGGTGTTCGATGTAAGGAAGCAATTGTGACTCTTCAACCGAGATATGAGATGTCAAATGATCTTTATAGTCAGAGAAAAAATCGTTTAGGATGACAAGCAACGGGTGTGCAACAGGATAGTTCTGCATGAGTAAGTGAATGCTTTGCTCAATCTCCATCAACTTCCGCTGGAGATAGTATTGGTGAGTCTTCCTGATGTAGTCAAGTATGAGGTCGACAGAAAACTTTTCAAAGTCATCTTTGCTGAATGACCTGTCGTCCTCAAAAACATCAAGTAAAGCGAAGACAAACTCCGCATTGATACCCAATCTCGTCAGTTCTTCATAAGAGTAGATGAGATGATGTGCCTGACCAATGTCGTAGCGCTGTAGCACCTGGCGCATTTCATTGTTTTCCAGAGGAGATTTGGGGACAGACATACCGTCAAAGGAACACGAAAAAGTGATCAGAAAATGCCTCAATAAGTATGATTTTTGTCAGTTTGGTTATCTAACTTGAGGAGTGGCAGATCAAAAGTCTTTTGCAGAAACTCTCTATGGTTGGCTTGAGCGGGCTGAGATGCTTTTCCTGCTGCTCTTCCTCGCGGGATTTGCATGGCGATCATCCGATGCGTCAGCATCTGATTCTCTAATTATTGTTTCTCTGGGTGGACTAGCAGGTGTTTTTTTTCTGATGGCCTACCGGCCCTCGGCCGTGGCAAGTGCAGATCCAAAGCGGATGGACTTTATGACCTTGCTGATCTGGACCATTCTTCCCAAGGTCACCTGGATCAGTTGCGCCGTCTGTACCATCAGTATCCTGCTTTACTTTATAAAGACGGGCAACAAAGGTTACGAGCAGGGATTGATGATTCACACGACAATCACAGTCATTGGATTGCTCATGCTTGGTTTTGCCGGATTCAGGGGCGTCAAGAATGCCCGTGCGCTGCTTCCTATGTATTATAGGGCCATCCCCCTCCTCTTCGCTGCGCTTTACCTTCTGGGATATGTTTAACCCGGACAAACTTCCGAACACAACAAGAAGATTGACTGCATTCCTTGTGATTCTTGCATGCGGCTACGGTTTTGCGCAGACCAGTCCTTCCACTGAGCCAACGTACTCCGTGACCATTGTTGTCAAAAAAATCCGCAACCGGGATGGTGTCATTCGTTTTAAGTTCTATGATGATGCAACAAGATTCCCCCATGATTACGGATTTCTAAAAGTCGTAGTACCTAAAAATGAAATGACCGGTGATTCTCTCGTGATTACAGTGCCCGGTCTTAAACCCCAACACATGGCGATTGCCTTGCTCGACGACGAGAATGACAACGTCAAACTTGATTTTGGTTGGTTCCTTCCAAAGGAAGGCTATGCCTTCTCAGATTACTATCATAGCGCACTCCGACGACCCGTTTATGAAGATTTCGCTTTTACCCTGACCGGTGACAAACGTGTTGAAATGATCATGCGCTACTACTAAGGGATGACGACGGAACTCCTCACAAGTATCGCCACACATTGGTTTGATGCCTTCAACACCCAGGACATTGAGAAATTGCTTTCTCTTTATGATCCACAAGCTGAGCACTTCAGTCCCAAATTGAAGGCACGTCAACCTGAAACCAATGGGGTTATTCGAGGACAGGCAGCCATGCGTGTCTGGTGGGAAGGCGCCTTCAAACGACTGCCATCCCTACGTTATGAACTTGTGCGGCTTACTCCATACAAAGACCGTGTCTTTATGGAATATATCCGTCATGTGCAGGGTGAAGACGATCTCTTCGTCGGTGAAATGCTTGAAGTCCGCAATGGGTTGATCATTGCGTCTTCCGTCTTTCACCGTTAATGTGATCAGGCTTTTTTGCCCATTCCCAGAACCATTCCAATTACACCACCGCTAATTCCTGACATCACAGAGTACGCGATCACATCAGTGATCACACCTGTCAAGTCAATAACGTTGGAGGTTGCAAACATGGTGAAGTCGAAGGTCGCTGCAAGAAAGAATCCGAGGGTCGCTCCGGTAGAAAGGCCGCCGCCAAATGAAGAAACGTTGGCCCATTTCAAAAAAACGTAGGTAAGAAAAGCTCCACCCAAAAAATTGCCAAGCACCAGTGACCACCACACCATTTCTTCCATGGGTCGTTGTACGCCGGTGGCCGAGCCGACATGAGCAGCCATGAAGTCTGTAAGCGCCATGCCGTAGATAAGGTATCCGAGAAAGAAAAAAGCAATCCCCCCCACGACCGTTCCCATCAGGAATTTTTTAGTATCCATAGTGTTGGTTTTAGGTTTAGAAGATACCGAATGTACCCAATTTTCTGCTTCAAAGGGCTATTCGGGGGATAAGAGAATTCCATGCTCATCCCTGTATTTCCTCCATGCGTCGAGCATCTCACGGAATTTTGCCGTCTTCACTTTGGACAGGTCATTGGTTTCACCCGGATCTGATTCCATATCAAATAATTGAAAGGTATCATCCCGATGAGGTCCTTCAAGGTTCACAATTTTCCACTTCCCCTTTCGGAAGAACGCCCTTCCACGAAGCTCCAGTCCTACGGCGTATGTTGTGTCATGCACACTTTCTCGTTTATTAAAGAGATAGTTGTACATCGATTCTCCCAGCATGGGTCTGATCAAGGCCGATGAATGCCTGCCGGGATATGAAACCCCTGTCAGTTCGAGGAGCGTTGGCGCGATATCCATGACTGTGATGAATTCATGTCTTGGCGATTTTCCCGCGGGAACGCCGATGCCACTGATGATCATGGGTGCTACTATTCCGCCCTCCGTGGGATATGCCTTGTATCGTGCAAATGGTGCCGCGCCAGCCTTTGCCCATGGAGGACCATACGACACAAATGAACTCACCGAGCCCATGTTCGCCAGGCTGTTGTCATGCCTGGGTGCGATGAAAGTTGAATATGGAGGTGTTATGTAAAAGTCCTCAGCAGCCGCGCCGTTGTCAGACATAAAAATGATTAGTGTGTTTTCATACAATCCCTCGTCCTTCAGAAATTGAATCAGCCTGCCCACGTGGAAATCAAGGTTAGCTACCATGGCTGCGTACAGTTCCATTTTCCTGGATTCCATCCGCTTTTCGTCAGGCGATAAGTCATTCCATGGTTTGATCGACTCAAGCCTCGGTGGCAATTGAGCGCTTGACGAAATGATACCGGCTGACATCAACGTTTGGAATCTAAGTGCCCTCAATGAATCATAACCCATGTCGAACGCCCCTTGATATTGATCAAATTCTTTTGGCGCCTGCAAGGGCCAGTGAGGAGAAGTGTAGGCGGCATAGGCAAAGAATGGTTTGTCCTTTTCACCAGACCGAATGAACTCCATGAGTTTGTTGGTGTAAAATTCCGTTGAGTATGCACCCTCCGGGTATTCTGCGAGTGAGCCGTCGGCACTATAGGTCGACACGCTGTCTGAACCAACAATGCCTACTGCGTTGTAGTGATTGCCGGCGCCTTGCAACAAATTGAATGATCGTTCAAAACCCTTTGCAGCAGGTGCATGTTCCGGTTTTTTACCCAGGTGCCATTTACCGACAGTATAGGTATGATACCCCGCATCACGCAATAGCTGCGGCATGGGAACTATTCGGTCAGAGAGATGGCCTTCATACCCAGGTTTTCCCTCTTCCCATGATCCCTTAGGCGCTCCTCCCTGGAGTCCCATTCCGGCAACATGGTTGTTGTTGCCGCTCAATAACATCGCCCTTGTTGGTGCGCAGGTTGGTGCCGTATGGAATTGTGTAAACAAGAGGCCCGATCCTGCCAACGCGTCAATCGATGGTGTGCGGATGTTTCCCCCATAACATCCGAGATCACCGTATCCAAGGTCATCTGCTACGATCAGAAGGATATTGGGGCCTTTGTCCTTTTCAGGAATGGCGCATGAGATCCATGCAGCAGCAACACTCAACAGAATACAAAGGGATTTTGTATGCATTGAACAATGTACAAAATCTGTCAGGAAAGCGGAGCGCTACTTATTCCAATCGGCACTGCGTGAATTCCACATGTCGATCTTCATTTTCCATTTACCGTCAGCATCCTTCACCCAGAGGATGTAATACTTTGCACTTTGCACAGGTCCTGGTTGTTCGCCCGGCTTTTGTCCCTGAGTAAAAAAGTATCCGTAGTCGTGAGCGGTGTTCCCCTCAATAATGATCTTATCAGATTCACATCGGTGCATGATCGGTCTGGACGCCGCACTCCAGAATTCAAAAATTAATTTCTTTCCAACCATCGCATCCCTTGAAGGCGGCATAAGCAGGGCATCGTCAAGATACTGTCTGGTCATGGCCTCCACATCTCCCTTAACATAATTTGCCGAGAACAATGCACTCTCCTTCCTGATGGCATCTTCGGCAGATTGCGTGAAGCCTTTTAAGGACAGCAGCATAATCACCGCACATGAGAAGTATTTCATGTGATGGTATACTATGATTCGATGGTTCGGGTTACGTCCCCTCTACTTTTGAACGGCTGCTACACATTCAATTTCCACGAGCGCCTCCTTGGGGAGCCTGCTTACCTCTACCGTTGTTCGTGCTGGCTTATGCTCGCCAAAGAAAGCCTCGTAGGCTTTATTCATTCGTTCGAAGTCAGCAAAATTCTTAAGAAAGACAGATGTCTTCAGAATGTGGGTGCGGTCGCAGCCAGCGCTTTTCAGCACTGTCTCGAGGTTGTTAAGGACCAACGTTGTCTGCTCTGTTACGGTGGCCCCCTCAATCACCATCGTGACAGGGTTCAATGGTGTCTGCCCTGAGCAAAAGATCAGGTTCCCGGATTGCCAGGCATGTGAGTAAGGGCCTATGGCCTTTGGTGCGCTGTCTGCAAGTATTTTTTTCATGTTGTGAAAATAGGTGTTTCGGATGGCCCAGTCACGCGGACATTTATTTATCTTGTTAGAAGGGTTTTCAGTCTTCCTTGTCATTCATGGTTCATCCATTCACCAGTCAGAAATTCAGGTTCTGGTCTTTTGTGTCCATGTTCCTGTTGGTGTTTGTACATGGGTACAACCTTGAAATCCGATACTTAGAACCCTGGACCATGCCCGGTGAACCCCTTACCATCACTGGTTTCACAGAATATTTCCTGGCCAACGGGATTTTCAGATTTCGTATACCCATGCTGTTTGCGATTTCGGGCTATCTGTTTGCGTTGCATGACCAAACACCGCATCCTGTGCGGATGAAGAAAAGGCTCCGCACGTTGCTTTTGCCTTACCTTCTTTGGAGTGCGTTCGCCATCCTTATGTGCTTTGGCCTGGAACTCATCCCTTATTCCAGGAACCTGATTGCAAACTCTCATGTGCTGCAGATCGACGAATCAAAGGTGCTCATTCATGACTATGCCTGGTACGAAGTGCTCGCGCGTTGGATCGTCTTTCCGGTTTCTTACCAACTTTGGTTTCTGCGTGTTTTATTGATTTACAATCTTGCCTATCCGGCTATCCGGTACCTGGTTACCAACAAGACCGCCCGGCGGATCTTCTTTCCCATAGCGTTTCTTCTCTGGCTTAGTACATTCGGTCTTTTGTTTATTGAAGGTGAAGGATTACTATTCTTCTCCCTTGGCGTCTGGCTTCAAAAGAGCGGAACGTCGATAGAAACTCCTTTGCGAGGGACCGCCCCTGCTCCATGGGGAGCTGTGTTTATCAGCATGGCCTTGATAAAAACCCTGCTTGCCTTCAATGGTGCTGATCTTCTGGGATCTTATCAAGAACCCGTGCTTACCATCCTTCACAAAGGTGTCGTGGCAAGCGGACTAATCGCGTGTTGGTATGGCTGCGACGGATGGGTTCGGTGGTGCATGGCCAGACCTTGGTTCGTCTGGTTGTCAGCTTTTTCCTTTGTAATATACACCCTTCACGCTCCTCTGGTCGCTTTTGCCATCAATGGTGTGCTTGATATTCTGCTGCCTGTGAAAGGTGCACACCTGATCACCTTTTTTGTACTTCCCCTGGCAATCATCATTTTTTGTATTGCTGTTGGCGCTGTGCTTCGCACCATATCCCCATCTCTTTACGGAGTTATCACAGGGGGTCGAGGCCTCGGCGGATCGATTTAATTACTCAAAAAAGTGAAAGCTGTTCGGAAGCCGTTGACTGAAGAACTGGGCCGGATTTTTCACCACCGATTCGATACACGCCCGATTCTTTGTATCGCGATGCAATGACAACCGATGTTTTTCCCGCTACAGCGGAAAACAACTGCTGTACAATTTCTGGGGTGTTGTTATTCTCAGAGAGGTGCGACAGGAAGAGATGGCTCATGTGATCAGGGCGCGCAGTCATGAAAAATTCCAATGCCTGCAGGTTAGACAGATGTCCGCGGGTTCCGCTGATCCTATCCTTGAGTTCGCGAGGATAGTCGCCATTCTCAAGCATCGTTTCATCATAGTTGGATTCAAGAAAAACAGCATCACATCGCTTGAAATAAGCAGGGTGGTGGTGACTGACAACTCCGAGGTCTGTGAATACACCTACCGTTACCGAACCATCGGTCACAATAAAGCCGTGAGGATCCTGTGCATCATGCATGACGGGAAAAGGAATGACCCTGAGTCTTCCGATGGGAATTTCTTCATGTGGGACAAAATTCCTGACCTGAATTTCACGCAATTCCAGCCGGCTTACTCTCCGGGTTTCATACGTCATGTAAACAGGCAGGTGATGCCTTTTGGCCAGCTTTCTGAGTCCACCTACATGATCGGCGTGCTCGTGGGTGATAAAAATGCCTTTGACTTTTCTGATTGACAATTCCTGACGCTTCAGTCGACGCTCTGTTTCACGGCTGGAGATACCCACATCAATCAGCACAGCCTCGGTATCGTTTCCGATGTAGTAGCAATTGCCGTTGCTACCCGAGTTGAGTGACGATACCATCAATGACATGGTGCGAAGTTATAGAAATACTACTACAGCGGCTTTAAGAGGTTGTCGATGGCAGAGCCGATCGATACCTTTGCCTTTAACATCGTTGCAAGATGGAAGCAACACTTTTTCACGAGGAGCGCGAAGACATCAAAATCGACATCGTCGCAAGGTTTGAAGGCGACGTGCTCGTCATCGATGGATTTGATATAGGCAAAACTGTCAAAGATTATTGGGGCAGTTCTGACTACGAGTACAACATGCGCATTCATCCGACGGGTGTCGCTATCCTTGCCGGGCACCTTGGTGTGGCACCGGAAGAAAAAGAAAGGATTCTTTCTGCATTGGCGTCACAATACAATACAAACTCCTGTTTTTCAGAACTGGAAAAACTCGTTGACCGCCTTAAGATCCCGCACGAGAGTTTCAAGTGGAGATAAATATGCACAAAGACCTTTATAGTGAGCGACTGTCCGATGAATTGGTATTCACAACTTCAAGATCAGGAGGTCCAGGTGGTCAGCATGTCAACAAAGTCGAAACGAAAGTTACGCTAAGGTTTGATGTGCTTCAATCAAAGGTATTGAGTGCCCTGGAGAAGGTTCGGGTTGTCGGGTTTCTTTCCAGATACCTGACAAAAGAGGGCGTACTCGTGTTGAGTGCACAGGCAAGTCGGTCACAGTTTGACAACAAGCAGATGGTTGTCGACAAGTTCGATGCACTCTTAAGGTCTGCCTTCACCAAAAAGAAGATCAGAAAGTCAACGAAGCCATCCGCTGGCTCTGTCAAGAAAAGACTGGCCTCCAAGAAGGCGCATAGCGAAAAGAAAAAATGGCGCCAAAGCCCTTAACATCACTTGATGTATATTTGCGCGTTCTGTTCAAGAATTATGCGACTCGGACAACTAGCCAGACAGCTTTCTATCAGACCGGAAGTCATTGTCAATTATCTGGCGACTCAAAATATCGCCGTAGAGAGCGGCAACAACACGCGTCTGCAACCAGAGCAAGTCAGTCTTGCTTTACAGCGATTTGCCCCCAACAATCAGGAACTCCAACAGGAAATTATCCTCCAACCTGATCAGCAGGAGGATGAGGCTTCAGTCATCAGCGAGAACCCTATTGGCCTTCCGGAGATCCCCGAAGTGATCAAAGCTCCGAAAGTTGAACTACCGGGACTTAGGGTGCTTGGAAAGATTGATCTTCCAGAGAAGAAAAAGCCTGCAGCGCCAACGGAAGAGCAGGCTCCACCATCCTTGGAACAACGGCCCACTTACCAACCGCGTCGCGATCATCGCCCTAAACCACGAAAGAACCCCATCGCACAGGCCAGGGAACGTGAGGAACTTGACCGGAAAGAGCGACTTGCCAAGGAGCGCGAAGCTGAAAAACAACGACGCACGGAGTATTACCAAAAACGACTGAAGCCCCAACAGCCAACGCGGGCTGCCAGAATATTCAATGAGGAGACAATTGAAATGCCTCCCCTTGAACGGGAAAGACCAAAAACCTGGTGGGGAAGATTTATGCGGTGGTTAAATACATAATTTCAACCCATGCGTGCCTATATCATCGTCGACATTCGCATTCATGATCACTCACGCTATGAAGAGTACAAACTGCTTACTCCGGCTTCATTGAAACCGTTCGATGGCAAATTCATCGTCAGAGGTGGTAAACCAGAAACCCTCGAAGGGGATTGGCAACCCGAGCGAATCGTTGTCTTGGAATTCCCATCTGTTGAAAAAGCCAAGGCATGGTGGGCATCAGATGCGTATGCACCAGCAAAGGCAATACGTCAGGCTGCATCCATCACAAGGATGATTGTTACCGAAGGTATCCAATAGAATCACTTGAATGAATAAGAACAATTACTTCACCCTTCCTCACCACAGGTTGTGGCTAGTGGGGCTCATCCTGATCTTCGCATGTCAACAGCCTGCCAAGGAAAAAGAGGATCCGGCAATCATCAAGCAACGGCTCATCGACCGAGCGCGTTCACTGGAACTTCCAACGGAGTATGTAGCCCCGCCGGGAGATCCCCTCGAGCTTCACGCTGCCGGCTTTGCCAAAGTGATGTGTTCGGCTGTTTTCATCACGGGTCTCGATCCTGACTTCGCAGCAGAAAATGTCGGATACTTCACGGCGCCGTATGAATTCCGTTCTAAGCTTGGCAAGCCGGTGATTGACAGGGAGAAATTGCAGGTACAGGTTTCCCTGCCGGGAGGTTTGACGCGGACAGCCATCTACACCAGCGGGCAAGGTTGCGTCACACTGCCAGAGGGTGAAACATCGCTGCACTTCAAACCAAGGCCAATACCACCGGCAACCCCTGACAATACCGACATTCCATGGCCCATGGGCGACAAAGTTCCTGAGGATGACTTTCCTGCTGAAATTGATGAAGTAGCCGTGCTTGAAGCCATCAATGCAGCGTTTGAACCCGATGAAGCGCTCACGGCTGGATTTGTTGTGACCTGGAAAGGAAAATTTCTTGCCGAACGACATGCTGCAGGAATTACCGAAGACACGCCTCTTGAAAGTTGGTCGATGGGAAAAAGTCTTACAGCAACGTTGATGGGCATTCTCATCCAGAGAGGTGTTTACTCCCTGGAACAGCAAGCGCCCATTCCAGAATGGCAAGGTGATGGAGATCCGCGTGCCAAGATCACGATTGCCAATTTGTTGAACATGTCCAGCGGTATTCGCATCCGTGCACCGCAAGATCCAGGGTATGATTCGCTCCTTGGATACCCAGATCATCTCTATCTGTACACTGGTGGAATCAATTCATTTGCATATGCTGCCTCAAGGCCGCTGCAATGGCCACCCAATACTGTTGGACGATATCGCAATACCGATCCTTCACTCACCAACTACCTCATTCGACTTGCCGTGGAGAAGGCTGGAGAAGATTATCTCGCATTCCCGCAGAGGGCGCTCTTCGACAAAATTGGTATTCAAACCATGGTGATGGAGACTGATCCTTACGGGAATTTTCTCACGCAGGGTTATGAATTTGCTTCTGCGCGTGACTGGGCCAGGCTCGGCAACCTCTACCTGCAGGAAGGCATGTGGAACGGTGAGCGAATTCTGCCGGAAGGGTTTACAAAATTCGTGAGCACCCTTGCGCCCGCATGGAAAGAAGATGGCCGTCCCATCTATGGCGGTTTCTTCTGGATAAACGGTGATGAGACTTTTCCTATTCCAAAAGATGCATACTACATGGCTGGTGCAGGAGGTCAATATACATTCATCATTCCCTCTCATGATCTTGTGGTTGTGCGGCTGGGTCACTACAAAGGCTCCAAGTCAGGAACCGAAGCCCTGAAGAAAGCCCTGGCATTGTTGATGGAAGCCGTGCCTAAGCACTAGCCAACCACTGAAGAATCAGGTAGAGCATTGACGGACACAGAAGGCAACCAAGGCCTGTGTAGAATGTGGCCGTAATGGCTCCATAAGGAACCAATTTTGGATCCGTCGCCGCAAGGCCTGCTGCTACGCCACTGGTTGTTCCAATAAGCCCTCCGTAAATCATCGCTGTCTGCGGATTGTTGAGACCGACTAACCTGGCAACCCAGGGCGTTCCGATCGTGACAAAAATTGATTTGATCACCCCCGCTGCTATACTCAATGCGATCACTTCAGAATCAGCCCCGATAGCCGTACCCGTAACTGGTCCGACGATAAACGTGCAGGCACCCGCGCCGATGGTTGTCATACTTTTTACATCCTGATAGCCAAAAAGGTAGGCGAGCACGGCGCCAAAAGAAAATGACCCTGCCACACCAATCATTAATGAGAGGACTCCCGTCATTCCCGCTTTTTTCATTTCAGAGAACCGCGCCCCCATGGCCGTTGCAACAATCGTGAAATCCCGGAGCATACTTCCTCCCAGCATCGTGAATCCTGCAAACAATCCCACATCGGCTATTCCACGATCGCCACCTGACGCCACTCCGCCTGCGTAGGCAAGTATCAATCCCAGAAAAATCGCAATCGCTGCGCCAGGAATTTTCTTATTCGTCAGTCGTGATGATATCCACATGGAGAGTGCCAGCACAAGGGCCACCGAAATAGAAGCCAAGAGCAACCCATCGTTGAGCAATATGTTCATCACCTCCTTCATCCTTCCGTTTTGTCAACGTGTTCTGATGTTGTTCTCTTTTGGAGTCTTGACAGCCATGGTATCATGAGAAAGCAAAGAGCGGTGGGTATGGTTCCTGCCAGCAAGGCGATCATTCCTCCGCTGAGCGCACCTTTGACATTCTGTGTGGCCGACATGGCTACAATCACCGGTATGTACATGTTGCTCCAGAAGGTGATGCCGGATTCCGTCAGTGTGTCCAGCCATCTTCGCTGATGCAGCCATTGAGACCCCATGATCAACAGGATCATGGCAAAGCCCACACCCCCAATATTGGCATCGATACCGATGAGATCGCCCAGCCCTTCTCCTATCAGTTTTCCAATTAGAAAACAGGCCGCCAGCATGGCCACTCCGTAAATGGTCATATTGAGAATTGTTTCTTCACATCATTCTTGGTCACCTTGCCCATAGCATTTCTCGGTAGTTCGTCAACGAAGATATACCTCCTTGGCACGCGATACGCAGGTATTCGATCCTTCAGCCACGTCTGAATGTCTTCGGATTTCATTGGTGCCTCCGCAGATACAATGGCCGCCGCGACTATTTCACCCCATTCTTCATTGTCTAAGCCCACCACAGCGCAGTCCTTAATCATTGGATGCAGCCGTAGTGTCTCTTCAATTTCAAGGGCTGAAATTTTGTAGCCTCCCGATTTGATGATGTCAACGGAATTTCTTCCCATAATTCGGTAATACCCATCTTCAACGACGGCCACATCACCTGTCCTGAACCATCCATCCTGAGTAAATGCGTTCCGCGTCGCATCGGGTTGATTCCAGTATTCGAGAAATACATTTTCTCCCTTCACTTGAATTTCACCGGGTTCATCTTTCACCAGCTCATCCTTCTCATTGCATAACCTGATAAGGACACCTTCCAACGGGATGCCCACTTTTCCTTCTCTTCTTTCTCCCGAATAGGGGTTGCTAATGGCCATTCCCAATTCAGTCATGCCATAGCGCTCCAGTAGTTTGTGCCCGCTGATCTCCTGCCATTTGTTCATCAACGAAACAGGAAGTGCCGCAGAACCGGAGACCATCAGTCTCATTTTATTAAGTGCTTCAGAAATCCCGCTCCTGCTATTCGGGTTCATCTGGTCCCATACCGCTGCCAACTTGAAATATATGGTTGGAACGGCCATGAATACATTCACATTTCCTTTGCGGAAGGTTCCCATCACTTTGGTCGGATCAAACTCTGGAAGAAATTCACAAAGTGCTCCCGACCAAAGTGAGCAACTGACCACATTGATTATTCCGTGTACATGATGCAATGGCAAAATGCAAAGGGTATGATCCTGCTGACTCCAGCGCCAGGCCTTAACAAGGGTGGCAATCTGAGCCTGAATGTTCTTGTGGGTCGTGACAACGCCTTTCGGAAGATTGGTGGTGCCGCTGGTATAAAGGATCATCGCTCGCCGCGTTGAATCGATTTCCGGCAGAGACTGTTCTGCCCGTTCGGGTAAAGACTGCAGAATGATCACCGTGATGTCCATCTTCTTGCAAAGTGGAGACACGACATCTGCATAATCCGGCGAAACAATCAACACCTTACATCCGGCATCATTCAAAACATGAGTCAAGGCTGGCGGTGGGTGATTAAGGCAGAGCGGAACGGCTACACCTCCTGCCTGCCATATCGCCCATAAGGCGGCAACATATTCGGCTCCAGGCTTAATCATGAGTGCAACGCGGCTTTCATCAAGATCATGACTTCCGTTCAGTAAGCAGAAAGCCAAGGTGCGCGACTTGTTTAAGACCTCCTCATAGGTATGGGTCTTGCCTTCTACAAGAACTGCCTTTCGGGTCGAATGGATTTTTGCTTTTTCGATTACTTCAAGCATACATCAGGTCAACAATCTACCACAGTGAATGTATGGCTTTCGGCGCAATGTATTTCCTTCTTACCTTCCATTCAGCTTCTCTTTCTTACTTTTGTTATCTAACCAACCAGACCATGAGCTACCGAATAGAAAAAGACACCATGGGTGAAGTCCAGGTACCCGCCGACAAATATTGGGGTGCTCAAACTGAACGCTCACGAAACAATTTCAAGATTGGTCCTGAAGCGAGCATGCCCAAGGAGATCATTTATGCCTTTGCCTATTTGAAAAAGGCCGCAG
>JAEUUD010000339.1 GCA_016787625.1 Cyclobacteriaceae bacterium | reverse complement strand
AAGGAATGATGTTGACGCACGGTGACACTCGATGGCGTTGGCACCACACTGCGTATGAACGCACCTGCTGGCTGGCCAGTAAAGGTGAGCGTCACTTCGAACTCGGAATTTTGCGGGAAGTTTTTCGTGCGGGGCAAATAGAAAGCCGAGCGAGACTTGTCCAGCGAATAGTTGCCTTGCTGTGCACCGCGAAGCCGGCCGATCACATCATGGGCATCCTGGAGAAAGAAATCGGAAGCATCAACGAGCAACTTGCCATTTTCTTCTGCGACAACCGTGAAGCCCCACAGCACCGACTGTGCAAAAGCATCCTGAACGGCCTTGCGCTCCATGGCATTGTCGCTGATGGCGCGGTACCTCAGGTTGATTTCAGTGAGAAGGACTTTAGGGCCGCGTCTGTCAAACTTGACAACACGTTCGGCACCGAGCTGATTGCGGTCAAGCCCGATGTCGTTGGAGCCAACGCCCGCTGTCAACGAGTTCACGTATAGGAATTCGGTATCCAGCTTGTCGATAACAAGAAAGATTTTGTCTTGTTTCTCGTCGTAGTAGTATTCAAAATATCCGCCAAACTGCTTCATGCCTGCCGTCTTTGCCGCGATGGCTGATGCAGGTGCCGCAGGTGTTTGTGCCACAGGTTCCTGCTGCTGTTTTTTCCTTTGTGGAAGGGCGGTGATGCTCACTCCAATAAGGAGGAGTACGAGGAAGGTTTGCTTCATAATAAGGATTAAGCCCAAAAGCTAAGGAATCACGTGGGGGAATTCAACATCCTGATGGATGAGCGGGGGCTAAAAAGAAGGTGGCCGCCCCTTAATCCACCCATGACCGTAGGAGCAGCCACCAGACCTTACCCAAAATTGATAATCA
>JAEUUD010000338.1 GCA_016787625.1 Cyclobacteriaceae bacterium | reverse complement strand
AAATACTGGTACCGGTCCGGTGCCATCGAATAGAATAGCTCGGACGACGTGTCGGCAATGGGCCTGGCCTCCAGGAAGGATTTGATTCCCTTCAGATCGAGTTGGTTGGCGACGCGGATGGCAGACAGTTTCATGGGTTAATCAAAGATAGGGTCGGACAACAGACTGTCCAATGATCGCGGGTGCTGGCCTAAGTTCCATCGCGATAAAGCGTTATTTTGCGGCGGAATTCGAACCTATGAGATACCTGACTATCCTCTTTTTCCTGGCGATGACGGCGGACGCCTTCGGCTGGGGTGCCACGGGTCACCGGGCGACAGGCCATATTGCCGACCAGTACCTGACGTCAAAAGCAAGAAAAAAAATCGCTTCTGTATTGGGGCAGGAGTCGCTGGCTATGGTAAGCACGTGGATGGATGAAATCCGGTCAGACTCCACCTATGATTATGCCATCACCTGGCATTATACCACGATACCCGATGGTAAGAAGTACGAGGATGTGGCCTCCAAACCGGATGGGCAAGTCGTCGCCATGATTGAAAAATTCATCACCGATCTGAAGAGCAGGAAACTAAGTAAAAAGCAGGAATTGGAGACATTGAAAATGCTGGTGCACCTCGTCGGTGATATCCACCAGCCGCTGCATGTGGGGAGGCCCGGCGACCGGGGCGGCAACGACGTGAAAGTAAAATGGTTTCGCAATGAGTCCAACCTGCACCGGGTGTGGGACACCGAGATGATTGATGACACCAAACTCAGCTATACCGAGCTGGCCGCCTCCCTGGGTCAGCCCGACAAGGCCACGGTGAAGAAGTGGCAGGCGGCCTCGGTGCGCGACTGGGCCCATGAGTCGATGACGCTGCGCCC
>JAEUUD010000337.1 GCA_016787625.1 Cyclobacteriaceae bacterium | reverse complement strand
AAGGAATGATGCTGGCGGACCGTGACACTCGATGGCGTTGGCACCACACTGCGTATGAACGCACCTGCTGGCTGGCCGGTAAAGGTGAGCGTCACTTCGAATTCAGAATTTTGCGGGAAGTTCTTCGTGCGGGGCAAATAGAAAGCCGAACGCGACTTGTCCAGCGAATAGTTGCCTTGCTGCGCACCGCGAAGTCGGCCGATCACGTCATGGGCATCCTGGAGGAAGAAATCGGAAGCATCAACGAGCACCTTGCCATTTTCTTCAGCGACAACCGTGAAGCCCCACAGCACCGACTGTGCAAAAGCATCCTGAACGGCCTTGCGCTCCATGGCATTGTCGCTGATGGCACGGTACCTCAGGTTGATTTCAGTGAGGAGAACTTTAGGGCCGCGTCTGTCAAACTTGACCACACGTTCGGCACCGAGCTGGTTGCGGTCGAGCCCGATGTCGTTGGAGCCAACGCCCGCAGTCAACGAGTTCACGTATAGGAATTCGGTATCCAGCTTGTCGATAACAAGAAAGATTCTGTCTTGTTTCTCGTCGTAGTAGTATTCAAAATATCCGCCAAACTGCTTCATGCCGGCAGTCTTGCCAGCAATGGCTGAAGCCGGAGGAGCTGGTGCTGCTGCAGTCGGTTCGGCCTGTTGTTTTTTTCTTTGTGGAAGGGCGGTGATGCTCACTCCAATAAGGAGGAGTACGAGGAAGGTTTGCTTCATAATAAGGATTAAGTCCAAAAGCTAAGGAATCACGTGGGGGAATTCAACATCCTGATGGATGAGCGGGGGCTAAAAAAGAAGGTGGCCGCCCCTTAATCCACCCATGACCGTAGGAGCAGCCACCAGACCTTACCCAAAATTGATAATCA
>JAEUUD010000336.1 GCA_016787625.1 Cyclobacteriaceae bacterium | reverse complement strand
TGGTATACATCAGCATGGCATTTCGCTGTACCTCCATCAGGCGTAAAACCTGGTTCGGCTGTACTTGTGTTCGGCAATGATCTTTGAGAAATTTACGAATGGTCTCATCGTCACGGGTGAGAATAACATTTATATAATCTTCGCGTGCCGCCCATACATCCTTTAAAAATAAAGATCCTTGCTGTTCGTAAATTTTAATAAGCTCATCCCGCAGCCAATCTAAAGATTCCCGCAGCGGCTTTCGCCATTGTTGGTTCCAATCCGGTTTGCCGCCCGTATTGCAGCCGCAATCACTCCGCCAACGCTCAACACCATGAACACAACTCCATGAACTGTCTTCATGAATCGTTGCTTCATATTGTGGTGGAAATTTGGCAAGGAACTCAGCATAGTTTGTCAGGCGTGAATTTTTGTTTCGTTCGATATAATCTAAACAGAAGGCAAGTGCCATGTCACCATGCTTGTGATGATGTCCGTATGTCTCACCATCGGTAGCTACATGAACAAGTTGAGGTTCTTCTGATTTTTTATTTAACGAATCAACCAATCGGTCTGCAAATTTTTTTCCATCGTTCAGCAAACCATTAAAAGCAACGGCTTGTGAAATATCCCCATCATAAAAGAAGAGTGATATAGTCTTGCCAGAGGGTAATGTGTACCGATAGGGTCGTTTGGTGTCAATGGCTGAACTGGTGGTGGTAGTCCAGGCTTCATCGCCAATCTTCCGAAAGGCCTTGGCTTGTCGAGGTGCCAGTATGGTAAATTTAATGTTATGCTTGGCGAGCAACTCAAGAGTCTCCACATCAACAGCCGTCTCGGCTAACCACATTCCTTCTGGCAGGCGGTTAAAGCGGTGTACAAAATCACGGAT
>JAEUUD010000335.1 GCA_016787625.1 Cyclobacteriaceae bacterium | reverse complement strand
AACTGTGAGCGTCACCGGTGGTACGGCTACCAGTTACATCTGGTCGAATGGTGACACCGGGCCTGATTTGACGCCCGACTCTGCGGGCTATTATTATGTGGTGGTAACGGACGGCTCCGGTTGCTCGGCCTATGCGGGAGTCAACGTCAAGGAATACGGTCTCCAGGATCAGCGATCCAACATCTGGTATTTCGGTAACAAGGCTGGGATAGACTTCAACATTCCGCCGCCGGTTGCCCTGTCGGATGGCGCCATGGACGCCCCGGAGGGCTGCGCGATCATCTGCGACCGGAACGGCCAGACCATTTTCTACACCGATGGCAACAACGTCTATGACAAGACCCACGCCCTCATTGCCACCGGGATTGGTGGTGACCCACAGGCGTCGCAATCCAGCATTGTGGTGCCCGTGCCCGGAGATGAAACACTCTATTATATATTCACCAATGAAGCCGTCAACGGAGGATCCGGGAACATGGTTCGTTACAGCCTCTTTGATCTCAAGCAAAACGGCGGGCTGGGCGATATCGTCCAGCAAAGCCTCCCGCTCTTCAGCCGGAGCACCGAGCGCATCACCGCCAGCGGGCGCTGGCTGATCATTCACGAAGCCGGCAACAACAGCTTCCGGGCTTATCCGATTACCGCCGCGGGCATCGGCAACCCTGTTATTACCGCCATCGGGTCCGACCACAACACCAGCCCGCTGGAAAACTCGGAAGGATACATGAAACTTGGTCCGCTCAACATGCTGGCCGTCGCCCTTTCCACGCCGGGCAGCAGCAACCTCCTCGAACTGTTCACGCTGGTCGATTCCAGCGGGGTATTGACCAACTATCGTAAAATCGATCTGAAGGAACCCAACGGCCAGGTATACGG
>JAEUUD010000334.1 GCA_016787625.1 Cyclobacteriaceae bacterium | reverse complement strand
CTTGAACTTGAAATAGAAATACAAGGGAACAAAGATCAGCAGCGCATAGAACGAATCAACGCCCCAGGTGAGAAAAGCCATCAGGAACAGCACGAGAAACAGCAACACGCCGCTTCGAAGCAGCACCGCATTAAGCTCGCCGGACGATTTGTTTGATCTCTTCCTTGCCGATTGAAATGAGCCGGCGATTCGAGCCCGGTAATCGGGCGTCCCTTCAGGGGAAAGCCCCTGTTCGCGTTCCAGTTCCCGGCGAATGCGCTCTTCCCGCTCCTTGCGCTCCTCAGCCGCCTGGTCCCAATACCGGGGACGATAGCTGAAACGCTTGTGATTGGGTGTTTTTGAGAAAAGGGAAATAAACTTCATATCGCGCGGACCCACCTTAAACTTGCGGGTAAAATTGCTTTATTCGCTTCCAAATACAAAGTTAACCGGGTCATGTCACAGAAAGTTTTCTTCGTTGTCCTGCTTTCCGTACTGGCCTCCGTGTCGCTGGCTCAATCCGACCGCGACCGATGGGTAGACAGCGTATTCCGCAAACTTAACCGCCAGGAAAAAGCGGCCCAGCTATTCATGATCCCGGCCGATCCCTCTGAGGAGGCTGCAGAAAACGCCCTGGACCTGGTGAAAGACGGCGTGGGCGGCATCTATATAACGCGAGGAGGTCCCCAAAGTCACGCCGCCCTCGTCAACCGTCTCCAGGAGGCATCCCCATCCCGGTTGCTGGTGGCGGCCTCCGCAGAATGGGGGTTGGGTCAAACGCTTGACAGCGTCGCTGCTTTGCCCAAGCCTCTCGTCATTGGAGCGCTGCCGTCCGACAGCCTGGTGCCGCTCTGGGCGCAGGCCATCGCCCGTCAACTGAAGGACGCGGGGGTGCATGTCC
>JAEUUD010000333.1 GCA_016787625.1 Cyclobacteriaceae bacterium | reverse complement strand
TACTATGCAGAATTAAAGAAACTGGCAGATACGGTGGTGGCACCTTACGAAAATCTTTTTGAACTGGCGTTGAATTCACCGGATGTCATTGAAAGCAGTCTGACAGAAGAAGTTAGTGATGAAGAGTGGGCCAAAATAAAAGTTTGCCTGAACGATGCCATTACCCAATGCAATACCTATCGTGTTGATGAAGGAAGCGTGTTGGAAAAAATGCTGATCGGCTGTTGTAAAACCATCGAGGTGGGATTAGAAGAGGTAAAAATTCTTGATCCGAAACGGATTGATCGCGTACGCGAAAGACTGAAAAGCAACATCACCTCCTTTTTTGGCGAAGAGGGATTTGATCTTAACCGGCTTGAGCAGGAGATTATTTTCTATATCGAAAAACTGGATATCAATGAAGAAAAGGTAAGACTAAAGTCGAACCTCGACTATTTTCTTCAGGCTCTACGCGAACCGCAGTCGAATGGTAAAAAACTTGGTTTTATTGCACAGGAGATTGGCCGTGAGATCAATACCATCGGCTCAAAAGCAAACGATGCGGAAGTACAGAAGCATGTTGTGGTGATGAAGGAAGAGTTAGAAAAGATAAAAGAGCAATTGAATAATGTTTTGTAAGCTGGTTTTTTGTTTTGGCGGTGTTACTTTTTTAAAACCTTCTCATTCTACCAGAGCAAACAGGAAAGTTCAAACCAATAACAGACTATGAAGTTTCCACAGATTTTCATTAAAACCCCCAGTCATAAGCGATTCAATTTCACACCCCGGTTTTACGAACCTCAGGTGGAGGAGCGCAAAGAGCGGGAGGAACGAATACGACAGGAACTTGAAGAACAGGGGCTGCGCGAGAAGGAAGCAAACGAAGCGGCATCGCGTACGGAG
>JAEUUD010000332.1 GCA_016787625.1 Cyclobacteriaceae bacterium | reverse complement strand
TTGCTTTTCCTTCGTCAGGTCGCTGAACAGGCTGTTGAATACGGACAGAATCAGGCTGAAGGCAAGCGCCCACCAAAAGCCGTCGACCTGGAAATCGTCGACGAAATAGTCGACCCCGAGAATGATGAGGGCGTTGATAACCAGCAGGAACAAGCCAAGGGTAACCAGGGTGATGGGGATGGTCAATACGATGAGGATGGGCCGGATCACGAGGTTGGAGAACGAAACGAGCGCAGCCACCAGCAGGGCAGCCCAGTAATCGGTCACGTGCACCCCGGGAAGGAGGTAGGCGGTGAGCATCACGGCGACACCGGACAGGAGAAATCGGACGACGAGGTTCATCAGGGAAATTCTTGGCGAATATCTTCATTTCAACGGGAACAATTTGGCTCCCGCTTTACTTTTTATGCTGATTGAGGTTACCGTAATTTCGAAATCGTGTACGCCATTGTGGACATTGAAACGACGGGAGGTTATGCGGATAACCACCGGGTGACCGAGGTGGCCATCATTCATCATGATGGTCTGCAGATCACACACCGCTACCAGACCCTGATTAATCCGGGGCGTCGGGTTCCCCTTTTTATTACCGGGCTGACCGGTATTACCAATGAAATGGTCCGTTCGGCACCGCTTTTTGAAGACGTGGCGGAGGACCTCTACGAGCAATTGAAAGAGAAGGTTTTCGTCGCCCACAATGCGCATTTCGATTACGGATTCCTCAAGAAGGAATTTGAGGAGGCGGGTATCAGCTGGACAGCGAAGAAGTTATGCACCGTGAAGCTGAGTCGAAAAATCTTTCCGGGTCTGGATTCGTACAGCCTGGGTCGGCTGGCGGAGAGCCTGGGGATAACCATCGAAGACCGTCACCGGGCCGGCGGGGA
>JAEUUD010000331.1 GCA_016787625.1 Cyclobacteriaceae bacterium | reverse complement strand
ATGAAGGGGAGGAGTAAATGAAGTTTTTTCATGATGGGGAAATTTGTCTCAATATAATGATGAAAAATCGAGAATGGTCGTTCGATAGGACAAGCTGCCAAAAGCCGATGCCTAACAGTCAATAGCTAAGCGGTAAGGAAGCTAGCAGTTGGGATTGAAAATCAGCGTTTTGAAAATTGGCTATTGGTCATTGGTCCCGATTGCTATCGCGATAGTTCTTGACGGGGTAGTTAGGCATTGGCTTTTAGCTGTTGGCTTTCTTTGCGCCTTTGCGGTTTCTGCATTCAACTTTCAATCATTAGCTCTTATGCGGACCAGAAACGCGGCATTTTAACCGCAGAGTTCGCAAAGGTTGCGCGGAGAGCGCAGGGGCTCTAAGGTAGTCAGTAAGTCGGTAATCGGTAGATCGGTATTGGCTATTGGCTTTAGCCGTCGACGTTATATCCAATCCGTGGAAATCCGTGTAATCCGTGGCGAGTATTCTGCGAAAATCTGCGAGTTAAGTCTGCGGGAAACTTTTTTAGGCAGAGTGCATTATCTTTATTGGAACATCCGGGCCAGAGGGGTTTCATCAGTAGGCAATGAAGCAATTATTTCATTTTTTGTTTTTCTGTTTTTATTGCCTAGTACCGGAGAAGAACCTTTTCGGTAGACAGAATGTATCAATCATTCTGCTTGCAATTGTTGAGTCTTACATTCTATTTATGATGATTCTAACTTTAGATTCAGTTTGCTATAAGTTTCTGGATACAAGCAGCAGTGGAACCATTTTGATGATGATTGTAGTGGTATCAGCCGTGTTCTTCTTGACAATCAAGTACTTTGAAAAAGAGGGTCGATTTGAGTCAATTAAGTCAAGTTTTGGTGAAGGAGAAACCAAACACAAAGCAGT
>JAEUUD010000330.1 GCA_016787625.1 Cyclobacteriaceae bacterium | reverse complement strand
GATCACCACTTCACCTTGTGCGGCAATGAATCCTTCGTTGAGCGCTGGGCTCTTGCCATAATTCCGTCCGAAGCGGATCCCCTTCACGCGCCCATTATCACGCGCCAGTCGCTGGATCTCTTCCCAAGAGCCATCGCTGCTTCCATCATCCACCAAGATGATCTCGTACTGCACGCCCATGGTCACCAGCACGCGGTGCAACCATTCCACCAAGTGCGGCAACGACTCGCGTTCGTTCACCAGGGGTACGACGATGGAGATGTCCATAGGCGGTGCAAGGATACGGCTGAGGAGGGAAGCCCGTGCACGTACACTTGACCCTGAACCCGGGATACAAGCTGCTTTTCGGCACCAACGATCCGTTCCCTACCTTTGTGCCTGGGGCAAGTCCTGTACGACCAGCTCCCGTCGAATCCCCCAGGGCCGGAAGGCAGCAAGGGTAGGCGGTTGTAGCGGTGCGATGCGGGTCGCTTGCCCCTCTTTTTTTGCCCTGACGAAGAGCCTCTTCAGGGTCTCTTCAAACTCGTCCTCCGGGCTCTTTTCCGCCCATACTTCGCCTGTAAAATGATCACGTAGGCACCGCTACGCGACCATTTTCAGGCTGTGTCTGAACGAAAAATAGCCTCGGAGTCCATCGTTCAAGAGACCCTGAACAGACTCTGAGGTGCGCTACCTTTCCGGCCGATGCCCGCACCACCAAAAGCCATTCTCATCACCGGCGCCTCCAGTGGGCTCGGCAAGGCTATCGGCCTGCGCCTGGCCAAAGCCGGGCACACCGTTCTCGGCACCAGCCGCCAACCCCAGTTCGGCGAAGGCCATGGTGCTTTCCCCTTGGTCGCCATGGATGTCACGAGCGACGATTCCGTCAACGCGGCCATCGCCGAGGTGATCCA